>DKMV01000222.1:8438-9744 GCA_002469605.1 Leclercia sp. UBA7405 | reverse complement strand
GATGTACTTCCTGATCGCGCTGTGGGGCCATAAGGCGTCCGACGGTAAAACGCGTATCACGGCGGCAACCAAGTTCTTCATCTATACCCAGGCGAGCGGTCTGGTGATGTTGATTGCGATTCTGGCCCTGGTGTTCGTGCACTACAACGCGACCGGTGTCTGGACCTTCAACTATCAGGATCTGCTGAAGACCCCGATGTCCCACGGCGTGGAATATCTGCTGATGCTGGGCTTCTTCATCGCCTTCGCGGTGAAAATGCCGGTGGTTCCGCTGCACGGCTGGCTGCCGGATGCCCACTCACAGGCTCCGACCGCAGGTTCTGTTGACCTGGCAGGCATCCTGCTGAAAACCGCGGCCTACGGCCTGCTGCGTTTCGCTCTGCCGCTGTTCCCGAACGCCTCTGCAGAGTTCGCGCCTATTGCCATGTGGCTTGGCGTAATCGGTATCTTCTACGGTGCCTGGATGGCGTTTACCCAGTACGACATCAAACGTCTGATCGCCTATACCTCCGTCTCCCACATGGGCTTTGTGCTGATTGCCATCTACACCGGCAGCCAGCTGGCTTATCAGGGTGCGGTTATCCAGATGATCGCGCACGGTCTGTCCGCTGCCGGCCTCTTCATCCTGTGTGGCCAGCTGTACGAACGTCTGCACACCCGCGACATGCGTATGATGGGCGGCCTGTGGAGCAAAATTAAATGGCTGCCGGCGCTCTCTATGTTCTTCGCGGTGGCGACCCTGGGTATGCCGGGTACCGGTAACTTCGTTGGCGAATTTATGATCCTGTTCGGCAGCTTCAAGGTGGTGCCGGTTATTACGGTTATCTCTACCTTTGGTCTGGTGTTCGCTTCCGTTTACTCGCTGGCGATGCTGCACCGCGCTTACTTCGGTAAAGCGAAGAGCGAGATCGCTGCGAAAGAGCTGCCGGGGATGTCGCTGCGCGAGCTGTTCATCATCCTGTTGCTGGTCGTACTGCTGGTGCTGCTGGGCTTCTTCCCGCAGCCGATTCTGGATACCTCGCACTCCGCGATGGGTAACATCCAGCAGTGGTTTGTTAATTCTGCTTCTACTACAAGGCCGTAAATCGCCATGACAATAACTCCACAACAACTGATTGCGCTGCTACCGCTGCTGATCGTCGGATTGACGGTGGTGGTTGTGATGCTCTCCATTGCGTGGCGACGCAATCACTTCCTGAATGCCACCCTGGCGGTTCTGGGTCTGAACGCCGCGTTAGTCTCTCTCTGGTTTGTTGGCCAGGCGGGCGCGATGGATGTCACCCCGCTGATGCGCGTTGACGGCTTC
>DKMV01000222.1:0-8271 GCA_002469605.1 Leclercia sp. UBA7405 | reverse complement strand
GCGACCTGTACCTTTGCCTACCCATGGCTCGAAGGCTACAACGACAACAAAGAAGAGTTTTACCTGCTGGTACTGATTGCCGCGCTCGGCGGCATTCTGCTGGCGAACGCCAACCACCTGGCCGCGCTGTTCCTCGGTATTGAGCTTATCTCTCTGCCGCTGTTCGGCCTGATTGGCTACGCGTTCCGCCAGAAGCGCTCTCTGGAAGCGAGCATCAAGTACACGATCCTGTCTGCTGCTGCCTCGTCTTTCCTGCTGTTTGGTATTGCGCTGCTGTACGCTCAGTCCGGTAATCTCTCCTTCATGGCGCTCGGCAAGAGCCTCGGCGACGGTATGCTGCACGAGCCGCTGCTGTTGGCGGGTCTGGGCATGATGATTGTTGGCCTCGGCTTTAAGCTCTCTCTGGTGCCGTTCCACCTGTGGACGCCAGACGTTTACCAGGGCGCGCCTGCGCCGGTATCCACCTTCCTGGCGACGGCGAGCAAGATCGCTATCTTCGGCGTGGTGATGCGTCTGTTCCTGTACGCACCGGTAGGGGATAGCGAAGCGGTTCGCGTGGTGCTGGGCATCATCGCCTTCGTTTCCATTATCTTCGGTAACCTGATGGCGCTGAGCCAGACCAACATCAAGCGTCTGCTGGGCTACTCGTCTATCTCCCATCTGGGCTACCTGATGGTGGCGCTGATTGCTCTGCAGAGCGGTCAGATGTCCATGGAGACCGTAGGTGTCTACCTGGCCGGTTACCTGTTCAGCAGCCTCGGCGCTTTCGGCGTGGTGAGCCTGATGTCCAGCCCGTACCGTGGCCCGGACGCGGATTCACTCTTCTCTTACCGTGGTCTGTTCTGGCACCGCCCGATCCTCTCAGCGGTAATGACCGTGATGATGCTCTCTCTGGCGGGTATCCCGATGACGCTGGGCTTTATCGGTAAGTTCTACGTGCTGGCAGTCGGTGTGCAGGCTGGCCTGTGGTGGCTGACGGCAGGCGTCGTTATCGGCTCCGCGATTGGTCTCTACTACTACCTGCGCGTGGCGGTGAGCCTGTACCTGAGCGCGCCTCAGCAGCTGAACCGCGACGCACCGCGCAACTGGCAGTACAGCGCCGGCGGTATTGTGGTGCTGATCTCCGCGCTGCTGGTGCTGATCTTCGGTATCTACCCGCAGCCGCTGATCACCATCGTGCAGCACGCGATGCCGCTGATGTAAGCAAGGTAAAAACAAAAAACCCGCTCCGGCGGGTTTTTTTATGGTTTGCTCCCTCTCCCTGTGGGAGAGGGTTGGGGTGAGGGCATCAGACCGCACACAACAAAAAACCCGCTCCGGCGGGTTTTTTTATGGTTTGCGCCCTCTCCCCGTGGGAGAGGGTTGGGGTGAGGGCATCAGACCGCACACAACAAAAAACCCGCTCTGGCGGGTTTTTTTATGGTTTGCTCCCTCTCCCTGTGGGAGAGGGTTGGGGTGAGGGCATCAGCCCGCACAAAACTTAACCCCGCACAAAACCTATGCCAGCTGCTTCCTGCTAATCAGCGGCCCATCAATTTTCAGCGTCGAACGCTCCAGCACCTCTTCAATCACCGACGACAGCTCGTTCAGTTCAAACTTCGCCACATAGCCGTCGGCCTTCACCTTGCGGATATGATCTTCGTTGGCGTTGCCTGACAGGGAAGAGTGGATCACCACCGGGATATTTTTCAGTACGGGATCGGTTTTGATTTTACGCGTCAGGGTGAAGCCGTCCATCTCCGGCATCTCGAGGTCGGTAAGCACCAGCGCAATCTTATCGGTAATAGGCACGCCCTCGTCCTGCGCCTGCGCGGCCAGCACGCCAATCTTCTCCCAGGCCTCTTTACCGGTGATGTGCAGCTGCGCCGGGATCTCCATCGCCTGCAGCCCTTTTTCCAGCATCGAGCGGGCCACTTTAGAATCTTCCGCCACGATGGCGACGGCTCCGGGCTTAATATTGAATTTGGTGGTTTTCAGATTGGTGGCATGCAGATCGTGGTTGGCCGGGGTGATGTCGTACAGGATCTGTTCCACGTCCAGCACCATGGCCAGATCGTTAGTGTCGGTTTTCTCATCAAGGCAGGCGATGCTGGTGATATAGCGACCACTGACCGCCGTTTCGGCGGCATGCACCTGCTTCCAGTCCAGACGCATGATATTCTCAACCGATTCCACCGCAAAGGCCTGCACGCTGCGGGCATATTCGGTGATCAGCAGAATATTGAGGCCGGTAGCGGGCTTACAGCCAGCCACCGCGGCCAGATCGATAACCGGGATCACCTGGTCACGGATATTCACCATCCCCATCAGCGGAGATTTCATGCCCGCCGGTTTGGTGAAGGTCGGCATCGGCACGATTTCACGCAGCTTGAAGACGTTAATCCCGAACAGCTCGGATTTATTTTCGTTCAGAGAGGTGCCGAGACGGAACAGCAGCAGCTCAAAACGGTTCGACAGGGTAAGGTTCGCCCTGTCATCAATATCTTTCTGGAAATTATCCATTTTACCCTCAAGTGAATGCCTGCCTTTTAAGCGTTATCGGCACCCCGGAGGAAAAATAGAGGACTAAACGCGGACCTGGGCGAAATCTTCCGCCAGTTCGCTCGCCGCAAAGCCTTCCTGGCACTCCGCCAGCAGGCGGGCACAGCCCTCAAGGTTATAGCGGGAGCTGACGTGAGTAATGATCAGCCTGCCCACGTTCGCCTCGCGGGCGAGCTGCGCCGCCTGGCGCGTGGAGCTGTGCCCGCGGCTGTTGGCTTTCTCTTCCATAGCCGTCTCAAGGGTCGCTTCATGAACCAGCAGGTCCACATCCTGCGCCAGTAAAAGGGCTGCCGGGCAGGGGGCAGTATCGCCAAAAATCGCCAGCTTTTTACCCGGCAGCGAGGGGCCAAGATAATCCTGGCCGTTAACGATGCGGCCATCTTCAAACTCTACGGTCTCACCGTTTTTTAAGCGGTGGAACAGCGGGCCGGGGCGGATGCCGTCGGCAAGCAGCGCGGCGGCATCCAGCGCGCCGGGCTTCGCGGGCTCTTCGATACGAAAACCGTAACATTCGACCGGATGATTGAGGGGCTGCGCCGTGACGGTAAAGCCCGCCTCCTGAACTATCTCACCGGCGCTGATTTCAACGATGGTCAGCGGATAATCTGTCCAGGAGCCGCTCAGGCGCAGAGCGGTTTCGACAAACTCCCGGATCCCCGCCGGGCCGTATATCGTCAGCGGTCTGGCGTTGCCGGCCATAGAGCGGCTGCACAGCAGGCCCGGCAGGCCAAACAGATGATCGCCATGCAGATGGGTAATAAAAATCTTATCCAGCCTGCCCGGGTTATAGGCGGTGCGTAACAGCTGGTGCTGCGTCCCTTCGCCGCAGTCAAACAGCCACAGGCCCGCCTGGTGCTCGAGCAGTATTGCCGTCACGTTGCGTGCGCGGGTGGGGACCCCGGCTGAAGTCCCTAAGAATGTCAGTTCCATAACGCAATCAACCCCTTTGCCGAATGGGAAAGTGTTTAGTATAACGGGATGATAACCCATCAGGAGCCTGACATGATTCAGTGGCAAGATTTACACCATAGTGAACTTAGCGTTCCCATCCTCTACGCGTTACTTAAACTGCGCTGCGAAGTGTTTGTTGTTGAACAGACCTGCCCCTATCAGGATATCGACGGTGACGATTTAGTCGGTGATAACCGCCATATCCTGGGCTGGAAGGACAACGAACTGGTGGCGTATGCGAGGATTCTGAAAAGCGCCGACGATCTGGAGCCGGTGGTGATTGGTCGGGTCATCATCAGCCCCGGCGCGCGGGGTGAAAAGCTGGGTTATCAGCTGATGGAACAGACCCTGGCGGCCTGCAAAAAACAGTGGCCGGACAAGGCATTATACCTTAGCGCTCAGGCGCATCTGCGCGCCTTCTATAGCCACTTTGGCTTTACGCCGGTGACCGACGTCTATGACGAAGACGGTATTCCCCACGTTGGTATGGCCAAAGAAGCGTAACAGGCGAAATCCGCTGGCATTGTCTATAGTTAGCAAACTGATGCAACTACATGGAGATAGCTATGTCGAATCAATCCTGGGATTCAAATGTCGATGACGATCTGGCGCTGCTGAGCGAAACGCTTGAAGAGGTGCTGCGCTCGTCTGGCGATCCGGCCGATCAGAAATACATTGAGCTCAAGGCGCGCGCCGAGCAGGCGCTGCATGACGTTAAAGCGCGCGTCAGCAATGCCTCCGATAACTACTATTATCGTGCGAAAAAAGCGGTCTATCGTGCGGATGACTTTGTGCACGAAAAACCGTGGCAGGGCGTTGGCGTTGGCGCTGCTGTAGGTCTGGTGCTGGGGCTGCTGCTTCGCCGTTAATAAGCATTAAGCACTTTCTCCCTGCGAGGCCGGGGGTACTGCTATTTCAGGCCAGTACCCCGTATAATGTAAGGTTTTTAGCAGGGAGAGGTTCGCGTGCATTCACTTACCACCGCGCTGGAAGGGCTCAGCCGCCAGCTGGCAGATGATATTCCCGACACCCCTGGCTTATGCCATTTTGACGTTACTTTCCCCCTTAACGACGCCTTCGATCCCCTGGCATGGCTTAGCGCGCAGCAGGTCTTTCCACAATTTTACTGGCAGCAGCGTAACGGCGACGAAGAGTTGGCCGCGCTGGGCGCCGTCACCCGTTTTGACTCCTTAGCAGCCGCCCGCAGGTTTTTACTGCAGTTTCCACAGTACCCCGATACCCGCATTGTTGGCCTCAACGCCTTTGAACCCCGGCAGGGGGATCTGTTTTTACCCCGGCTGAGCTGGCTACGCCTGGCCGGGCGCGCCACGCTGCGCCTGCAGCTCTGGAGCGACACCTCCCTGAGAGGGGATGCCGATAACGCCCGCGCGCTACTGCGCGCGCTGCAGGCGAGCAAATCCATCGCGCCGCTTGCCCTGCGTAGCACCGGTGAGAGCCATCATCCGGATAAGAGCGGCTGGCTGAGCCTGATTGGCCGGGCGACGCGCGCCATTGCCGACGGCGAGTTCGATAAAGTGGTGCTGGCCCGGGCCACCGACCTGCAGTTTAGCCGCCCGGTCTGCCCGGCTGCGCTGATGGCCGCCAGCCGACGCGTTAATCTGCGCTGCTTCCACTTTTTTATGCAGTTTGATGCCCACAACGCCTTTCTCGGCTCTACCCCGGAGCGCCTGTGGCGGCGTCGCGGGGAGTTGTTGCGCACAGAGGCGCTGGCGGGCACCGTGGCCAGCCATGCGGACGATTTTCACGCCGCCCGGCTCGGGGACTGGCTGATGAATGATGATAAAAACCAGCGTGAAAATATGCTGGTGGTCGAGGATATCTGCCAGCGGCTGCAACATTACACCCAGCCGCTGGAGGTGCTGCCACCGCAGGTGGTGCGGCTGCGCAAGGTGCAGCATCTGCGCCGCTGCATCTGGACCGCGCTCCGCCAGCCTGATGATGAACAGTGCCTGATGCTGTTGCAGCCAACTGCGGCCGTTGCCGGCCTGCCGCGTCAGCCCGCACGGGAATTTATCGCCCGTCACGAGCCCTTCGATCGCGAGTGGTACGCGGGCTCTGCGGGCTACCTTAGTCTTGAACAGAGTGAATTCTGCGTAGCGCTGCGCTCGGCGCGGGTGCAGGAGAACCGCGTCCGCCTGTATGCCGGGGCCGGTATTGTCAGCGGCTCCGATCCGGAGCAGGAGTGGCAGGAGATTGAAAATAAAGCGGCCGGTTTGCGGTCTCTGCTCCTTAGGGATTAACACTTACTGACGCAATACCGACCCACATCAAAATCCGGACTTTTTCTATTATTTATACTGTGTCCCATTATTGATACCGGACAACCTCATGTCAGTAAGTTCTTTTAACCGGCGCTGGGCGGCGGTGATTCTTGAAGCCCTGACACGCCATGGCGTCAGGCATATATGCATTGCGCCGGGTTCCCGCTCTACGCCGCTGACCCTCGCCGCGGCTGAAAACCGGGCCTTTATTCATCACACCCACTTCGATGAACGCGGTCTGGGGCATCTGGCGCTGGGGCTGGCAAAAGCCAGCAAATCCCCGGTAGCGGTGATTGTCACCTCCGGTACCGCGGTGGCTAATCTCTATCCGGCGCTGATTGAGGCCGGGCTGACGGGCGAAAAGCTGGTGCTGCTCACCGCCGACCGGCCGCCGGAGCTGATCGACTGCGGTGCGAATCAGGCTATCCGCCAGCAGGGGATCTTTGCCTCGCATCCCACTGCAACCCTGGCGCTCCCCCGCCCGACGCGGGATATTCCCGCCCGCTGGCTGGTATCAACTCTCGATAACGCGCTGGGCACCTTACGCCAGGGCGCGCTTCATGTGAACTGTCCCTTCGCCGAGCCGTTATACGGTGAAATGAATGAGCGGGATCTCGACTGGCAGCAGGCCCTGGGCGACTGGTGGGACAGCGATAAACCCTGGCTCAGCGCTCCCGCAGAGCTTGAAAGCCCGCAGCAGCGCGACTGGTTCTTCTGGCGCCAGAAGCGCGGCGTGGTGGTAGCAGGCCGGATGAGCGCGGCCGAAGGCAAGCGCGTAGCCGAGTGGGCGCAAACCCTGGGCTGGCCGCTGATTGGCGACGTGCTCTCGCAAACCGGGCAGCCCTTGCCCTGCGCCGATCTCTGGCTGGGCAACGCCCGGGCGGTGACCGAGCTACAGCAGGCGCAGATAGTTATTCAGATAGGCGGCAGCCTCACCGGAAAACGGCTGCTGCAGTGGCAGGCCACCTGCGAGCCGGAAGAGTACTGGCTGGTGGACTCGCAGGAGGGACGCCTCGACCCCGCCCACCACCGCGGGCGGCGCCTGATCGCTGACGTGGGCGCCTGGCTGGATCTCCATCCCGCCGAAAAGCGCAAGCCCTGGGCGGCTGCCATTCCTGAGCTCTCCCGCCAGGCCTGGCAGCTGACTGCCCGGCACAGCGAGGCCTTTGGCGAGGCGCAGCTGGCGCACCGGATCCGCGACTATCTTCCTGAGCAGGGACAGCTTTTTGTCGGCAATAGCCTGGTGGTGCGCCTGATCGACGCCTTCGCGCAGCTGCCGGCGGGCTATCCGGTCTTCAGTAACCGGGGCGCCAGCGGTATCGACGGCTTAATCTCTACCGCCGCCGGGGTGCAGCGCGCCACGGCCAAAGCGACGCTGGCGATTGTCGGCGATCTCTCGGCACTGTACGACCTGAACGCGCTGGCGCTACTGCGTCAGGTATCGGCCCCCTTTGTCCTGCTGGTGGTCAACAATAACGGCGGGCAGATCTTCTCCCTGCTGCCCACCCCACAGTCCGAGCGCGAGCAGTTCTACCTGATGCCGCAAAACGTCAATTTTGAACACGCGGCGGCGATGTTCAGCCTGAAGTATCAACGTCCGCAAAGCTGGGCCGACCTGGACAGCGCCCTGAACAGCGCCTGGAGCAAGCCGGGCGCAACCCTTATCGAAGTGGTGGTGGACGGCAGCCAGGGGGCGCAGATGCTGCAAAACATGCTGGCGCAGGTGAGCCAGCTGTGATCCTCGCGGCACAGCGGCACGCAGGCAGCGCCGGGCAACCCTGGCTGGTTTTCCTGCACGGTTTTTCCGGCGATAGCCGGGAGTGGCAGCCGGTGGGGGAGCAGCTGTCGGCACTGCCCAGGCTTTATCTCGATCTGCCGGGCCACGGCGGCTCGGCGGATATCCCGGTCACAAATTTTGACGACGTGAACCGGCTGCTTTGTAATACGCTACTTAGTTACAACATACTCAAATACTGGCTGGTGGGGTACTCCCTCGGAGGCCGCATCGCCATGTACTATGCGTCTATAAACTATGCGTGTATGAACTATGCCTGCCAGTATCCCGCTGGTTTACAGGGCGCAATTGTAGAAGGCGGCCATCCAGGACTCACCTCCGCCGCCGCCCGCGAGGCACGCTGGCTCTCTGATGCCCGCTGGGCACAGCGCTTCCGCCATGAGCCACTGGCTAACGTTTTTAACGACTGGTATCGACAGCCGGTATTTGCCGGATTGAGCGCTAAACAGCGGCGTGAGCTGGTGGCCATAAGACGCGACAACAGCGGCGCGGCGCTGGCCGCCATGCTCGAAGCCACCTCTCTGGCAGTACAGCCCGATCTGCGTCCGGCGCTGCGCCAGAGCAACTTTCCCTTTTACTACCTGTGCGGCGAACACGACCACAAATTCCGCGCCCTCGGTGCAGAGCTTGCGGCGTCTTGCCTGTTGATTAACGACGCCGGGCACAACGCCCACCGGGAGAATCCCGGCGGGACGGCGGCCT
>DKMV01000221.1:3910-7052 GCA_002469605.1 Leclercia sp. UBA7405 | reverse complement strand
CAGCGCATCCCAGTCCTGGAACAGGCGCTCTTCTTCTTCTACCCGTGAATTGAACATATTGGGATAGAGACAAGCAAAAACGGTTTCGCGCAGCCGGTTGAGATCTTTTACGGGCTTTAGCAGGACATCCTGCACCCCCAGGCGTAATGCTTTGGCGATATCGGCCATATTTTCGGTCGCCGAAATCACCAGAACCGGGGTCTGGTCACCCTCGTTACGTAATTGCTCAACCAGTTTGAGACCATTCATGCGGGGCATGGCCAAATCACAAATGATCAGATCGGATGTGGTATCTCTTAAAATTTCCAGCGCATCGATACCGTCGCTGGCCAGTGCTGTCGTTGCCCCAAGCGATGAGAGCCACGAATCGAGCAGCGATCGGAAAACAGGTTCGTCTTCAACAATAAGGATGTGTTTTCCGGCTAATGGCTGCGTCATGTTTTCTCCCCAGGGTCACGATAGATCAATAGTGGCATGCTATCAGTACTATCGCCTGTCAGATTTTGCTGAAGTAATCAAAAAGGATGCAGGGCCTGAGCCCGCACCAAAGGTAACAATTCATCCATTTTCTTTTCAACGGCCTGCATACCTGCAGTGATAGCCGCCTCGGCCCGATGAAAATCGAGCGTAGAAATCTGCGGACAAAGAGGTTGGATCAGAATATCAGGCGGATCGCCTGCCATACGATTCCGCTTGAGCCGGTTTTCCAGCACCTGAATAGAGGTGGTCATGATCTCCATGGCCCCTGGTGCGGCAACCGGTTTGCGCGCCGTAAAGCGTCCAAGCCTTTCACGTAAACGCTCATGCCAGGCCCGCTCTTCACTACTGGCGGTCTCAGGCTGGAGATTTACCGGCATTAAGTCTTGCTGCATAAGGTGCGCGTCGTGCTGTAGGTCGACGGCAATCACGATATCTGCCCCCATAGCTCGGGTAAGAGAGACAGGAACAGGGTTGACCACGCCGCCGTCCACCAGCCAGTAACCATTGTACGGTACCGGAGCCATTAAGCCAGGCATGCTGCAGGAGGCGCGCACCGCCAGATGGATATCCCCTTCGGTGAACCAGAGCTCACGTCCCGTGGTGAGATTGGTGGCCACCGCGCCAAAAGGAAGCTGGCAGTCAGAAAATTCGGTACAGGGCATAACAAGGCGATACTGATTAAAGACGCGCTCGCCGCGCAGTAGTCCACCGCGCTGCCAGGAGAGGTCCATCAGGCGCAGCACATCCCAGTAACGGAATGAACGAACCCAACGTTCAAGCTCGGGTAATTTGCCACAGGAGAAGGCGGCCCCCACCAGGGAACCAATGGAACAGCCTGCAACTATATCTACTTCGATGCCAAGGCGTTGTAAGGCATTAATAACACCAATATGCGACCAGCCGCGGGCTGCACCTGAGCCTAAAGCCAGTCCAATTTTAACCTTTCTCATGCGTTCAGTTTAGCGTCCCCTGATATCCCGACAATAGCGTCATTGCAATCGCTCAGTTAACATAGTGCCACCCTGGCGTTGATCGCCGTTAATTTTTTTACATTCAGGAAGAGAATTGTGTCTCAACTCTGCCCCTGCGGTAGCGCTCTGGAGTATAGCCTATGTTGCCTGCGATATCTTTCTGGCGAGCAGGATGCTCCTGACCCGTCACACCTTATGCGCTCCCGCTACAGCGCTTTTGTGAAGCATGACGCAAACTATCTGATCAAGACCTGGCATCCGTCGTGTCACGCTGCTGATTTTCGCCAGGATATCGGAGCGGGCTTCGCCAATACCGAATGGCTTGGGCTGACCCTTTTTGCTACCGCCCCGGGGCGCGATGATAACGAAGGTTACGTCAGTTTTGTCGCCCGTTTTAAGGAACAGGGAAAAGCAGGCGCGATAATTGAGCGCTCCCGTTTCTTAAAGGAAGGCGGACGATGGTACTATATAGATGGTACTCGTCCGCAGTTTGGTCGTAATGACACCTGCCCCTGCGGTTCAGGTAAGAAATTTAAAAAGTGTTGTGGGCAATAGCCCTGACCACCTATAACAAGCAAACATTCAACAGGATTTACCGGCAATGCAATCAATCCAACGCAAAGTCTTGCGCACTATTTGTCCCGACCAGAAGGGGCTCATCGCCCGCATCACCAACATTTGTTATAAGCACGAACTGAATATCGTGCAGAACAATGAGTTTGTTGATCATCGCACCGGTCGCTTTTTTATGCGCACCGAGCTGGAAGGGATTTTTAACGATGCCACTTTACTGGCCGATCTGGACGGTGCACTGCCGGAAGGTTCCGTTCGCGAGTTGAACTCTGCCGGGCGTCGCCGGGTGGTAATTCTGGTTACCAAAGAGGCTCACTGTCTGGGCGATCTGCTGATGAAAGCCAACTACGGCGGGCTGGACGTGGAGATTGCGGCGGTGATCGGTAACCACGATACCCTGCGCACGCTGGTTGAGCGGTTTGATATTCCCTTTGAGCTGGTGAGCCATGAAGGGCACACCCGCGAAGAGCACGATAAGCTGATGGCGGACGCTATTGAGGCCCACAACCCGGATTACGTGGTACTGGCGAAATATATGCGCGTGCTGACCCCCTCCTTCGTGGCACGTTTCCCGAATAAGATTATCAATATTCACCACTCGTTCCTGCCGGCATTTATTGGCGCCCGTCCTTATCATCAGGCCTATGAGCGCGGCGTGAAGATTATTGGCGCTACCGCCCACTACGTGAATGACAACCTGGACGAAGGCCCAATCATTATGCAGGACGTGATCCATGTGAATCACACCTACACCGCAGAAGATATGATGCGTGCCGGGCGCGACGTGGAAAAAAACGTGTTAAGCCGAGCCCTGTATCAGGTGCTGGCTCAGCGCGTATTTGTCTACGGTAACAGAACGATTATTCTTTAATCCTTCATAAAATGAATTGATTAGCATTGCGCCTTTGCGGATAAAAAGCAGGCAAACAGCTGCATTTATCTAAAGGAATGCTTTACAGGGGCGTGTCATTTGATATGATGCGCCCCGCTTCCAGCCAGAAGCAGGCCAGTATAAGCATTACCCCGTGGTGGGGTTCCCGAGCGGCCAAAGGGAGCAGACTGTAAATCTGCCGTCATCGACTTCGAAGGTTCGAATCCTTCCCCCACCACCATTATTC
>DKMV01000221.1:362-3772 GCA_002469605.1 Leclercia sp. UBA7405 | reverse complement strand
CACCACCATTATTCACCACAGTGATGTGGTAACACCGATAAGAGAATGTGAAGTTTGCACTTATCGGGAAGGGTGAGGAGCGAAGCGACGAATAATCCTTCCCCCACCACCATCTCTTAGCGTTACCTCAAAATATGAATTACCCCTGGTGGGGTTCCCGAGCGGCCAAAGGGAGCAGACTGTAAATCTGCCGTCATCGACTTCGAAGGTTCGAATCCTTCCCCCACCACCATCACTTCCAAAGCTTTTTAAACCTCATATTCGCACTATGCCCTATGTTCTTCCGATGCAGGGAAGGATGAGAAGCTTCGACTAAGGTTCGATTCGAGCGTAGCGAGAAAGCGTTGCCGCAGGCAACGACCCGAAGGGCGAGGCGCAGCCGAGTAATCCTTCCCCCACCACCATCACTTCCAAAGCCTTTTAAACCTATATTCGCACTATGCCCTATGTTCTTCCGATGCAGGGAAGGATGAGAAGCGCCCTACCCTATCACCGGCCCACTCTCCTTTATCTATCCTGTTGCCGCACTGATTGTCGCACTGATTGTCGCACTGATTGTCGATACCCCTTGTGCCTCTCCCAAATGGTCGGGAGGCATTGATATTGATGGCGATTGAGGGAAATAACCCCGTCTGGGCGAAAAAAAACCCCGCCGGAGCGGGGTTAATAGCAAAGCGGCAAATTAGCGACGAGCGCGAACTACCTGGTATTTGCGCGTCAGGTACTCCACCGGCGCGCTCCAGATATGCACCAGGCGCGAGAACGGGAACAGCAGGAACAGGGTCATACCCAGCACCAGGTGCACGCGGAAGACGAACGCCACCCCGTCCAGATGCTCAGAAGCCCCACCGTGGAAGGTGACCACGGACTGCGCCCAGCCAACCAGTTTCATCATTTCGCTGCCGTCCATATGCTGGGCGGAGAACGGAATGGTCAGCAGACCCAGCGCACACTGCACCATCAGCAGAGTGAGGATCAGGATATCCGCCCCGGTGGTGGTGGCGCGCACGCGCGGGCTTAACAGACGACGCTTCAGCAGCAGCAGGCCGCCCACCAGGGTCATTACGCCGCAGGCGCCGCCGGCGATCATCGCCATCTTCTGCTTCACTTCGATTGGCAGGAAGGACTCATACATCCAGTGCGGGGTTAACATGCCGAGGAAATGGCCGGCAAAAATCCCAAGGATCCCGATATGAAACAGGTTTGAGGCCAGGTTCATCCCCTTGCGGTCCAGCATCTGGCTGGAGGCCGCACGCCAGGTGTACTGACCGTAGTCATAACGCAGCCAGCTGCCCACCAGGAAGACGGTGCCCGCAATATACGGGTAGATATCGAAGAAGAACATATTCAGGAAGTGCATTATTGCTGTCCTCCGTTAGAGATATTCAAATATTGCGGGGCCACGGCTCCGGCAAAACGACGCTGGTGAGCCGAGATCTCCGACTCGCCGCAACCCTGGTCAGCAAAGAACTTCACCTGCTCCTCTTCCCAGACCGCATCCATCGCGGCGGGCGTATCGTCACGCGTCTCACTGGCGACCTGAGCCGCCACGCTTTCGCTGCTCAGCGGGCTGTTCGCCACCTTCAGCAGCGTATCGAATAAGGCGCTGAAGTCGCTGCCGCGCTCTTTCAGCCACAGGCGCAGCCGGTGCAGCTGGCCGGACTGGAGATAGCGCAGCAGTATCTCCTGCTGCTCGCGCCAGATGTCCTGCTCGTCGCTGCTCGTTTCACTTAACAGCGTTTTGACCTTGCTGACCTGCACGCCATTATCAATCCAGCTTTTGATCTCCCTGATGCGGTCAATATCGGCGTCGTTAAACAGCCGATGCCCGCCGTCGGTACGCTGAGGTTTAAATAAACCGTAGCGCCGCTGCCAGGCGCGTAACGTAACAGGATTGATATCACAGAGGAGTGCTACTTCCCCTATCGTGTAAAGCGCCATCTGAGCCCCCTGGCTTGCGCGTTCCCAGCTTAACTGTAGTCCCAGTTTCACGAACCAGGTAGAAATGCTCTTTTTTTGTACAAATAATACGAACATCAGATTATGTTCAGGAAAAGGTGTGATGACGTCCACGAAAAAAATAATATTAAGCGTTGCTACACAGAAAGTTAACCTTTATCGGTGTATGTTACGCGCTTTTAGATAGTGCGGTTTTAAGGTATGTACGAATTCAATCTGGTGTTGCTGCTGCTCCAGCAGATGTGCGTCTTTCTGGTAATAGCCTGGCTGATGAGCAAAACGCGCCTGTTCATACCCCTGATGCAGGTCACCGTGCGCCTGCCGCATAAACTTCTCTGCTACGTCGTCTTCTCTATCTTCTGTATTCTCGGCACCTGGTTTGGCCTGCACATTGAAGATTCCATCGCCAATACCCGTGCCATCGGCGCGGTGATGGGTGGGCTGCTCGGCGGGCCGGTGGTGGGGGGCCTGGTGGGGCTGACCGGCGGCCTGCACCGTTATTCGATGGGGGGCATGACGGCGCTCAGCTGTATGATCTCCACCATCGTTGAAGGGCTGCTGGGCGGGCTGGTACACAGCTATATGATCAAACGCGGCCGCCCGGATAAGGTCTTTAGTCCGCTGACCGCTGGCGCCATCACCTTTGTGGCCGAGCTGGTGCAGATGCTGATCATCCTGCTGATTGCCCGCCCTTACGAAAGTGCCCTACATCTGGTGAGCAGTATCGCCGCGCCTATGATGGTCACCAATACTGTAGGGGCTGCGCTCTTTATGCGCATCCTGTTGGATAAACGGGCGATGTTCGAAAAGTACACCTCCGCCTTCTCCGCTACGGCCCTGAACGTGGCCGCCTCCACGGAGGGGATCCTGCGCCAGGGGTTTAACGAAGAGAACAGTATGAAGGTCGCCCTGGTGCTGCACCAGGCGCTGGATATCAGCGCGGTGGCCATTACCGATCGGGAAAAACTGCTGGCCTTTACCGGCACCGGCGACGATCACCATCTTCCCGGCAAGCCTATCTCTTCCGCCTATACGCTACGCGCCATTGAAACGGGCGAGGTGGTGTATGCCGACGGCAACGAAGTGCCATACCGCTGCTCGCTGCATCCCCAGTGCAAGCTCGGCTCTACGCTTGTGATCCCCCTGCGCGGCGAAAACCAGCGGGTGATGGGCACCATCAAACTGTACGAAGCGAAAAACCGCCTCTTTAGCTCCATCAACCGTACCCTGGGGGAGGGGATCGCCCAGCTGCTGTCGGCACAGATCCTGGCCGGACAGTACGAGCGGCAAAAAGCCCTGCTCACCCAGTCGGAGATCAAACTCCTGCATGCCCAGGTGAATCCGCATTTTCTCTTTAATGCCCTTAATACCCTGAAGGCGGTGATCCGACGCGACAGCGAGCAGGCCACCCAGCTGGTGCAGTTTCTCTCCACCTTTTTCCGTAAAAACCT
>DKMV01000221.1:0-191 GCA_002469605.1 Leclercia sp. UBA7405 | reverse complement strand
ACCTTTTTCCGTAAAAACCTGAAGCGGCCCTCCGAGATTGTCACCCTCGCGGATGAAATCGAACATGTGAATGCCTATCTGCAGATTGAAAAGGCGCGCTTCCAGTCTCGCCTGCAGGTGACGCTCAGCGTGCCGGATGCTCTGGCCTGGCAGCAGCTTCCCGCCTTTACCCTGCAGCCGCTGGTGGAGAA
>DKMV01000274.1 GCA_002469605.1 Leclercia sp. UBA7405 | reverse complement strand
TCGATAAAGTCGATAACGATCAGGCCGCCGAGGTCGCGCAGGCGCAGCTGACGGGCAATCTCATCCGCCGCTTCCAGGTTGGTGTTAAATGCCGTCTCTTCGATATCGCCGCCGCGGGTTGCTCGCGCGGAGTTGATGTCGATAGCGGTCAGCGCTTCGGTGGTGTCGATAACGATAGAACCGCCGGACGGGAGACGCACTTCACGCTGGAAAGCGGACTCGATTTGCGATTCGATCTGATAGTGGCTGAACAGTGGGATCTCACCGGTGTAGAGCTTAATTTTACTGGTGAAATCTGGACGGCCCAGCGCGGCGATATGCTGGCGAGCCAGCTCAAGCACTTTCGGGTTATCGATAAGGATCTCGCCGATATCCTGACGCAGATAGTCGCGGAAGGCGCGAACGATAACGTTGCTCTCCTGATGGATCAGGAAGGGGGCAGCGCGGCTGTCGGCGGCTTTTTTGATGGCTTCCCAGTGTTTCAGGCGGAAGCTTAAATCCCACTGCAGCGCTTCGGCAGATTTGCCTACGCCCGCGGTACGCACGATCAGACCCATGCCATCCGGCAGCTCAAGGCTTGCCAGCGCTTCTTTCAGCTCGGTGCGGTCGTCACCTTCGATGCGGCGAGAGATACCACCGGCACGAGGATTGTTCGGCATCAGCACCAGATAGCTGCCCGCCAGGCTGATAAAGGTGGTGAGGGCAGCGCCTTTGTTGCCGCGCTCTTCTTTATCGATCTGGACAATAACTTCCTGGCCTTCACGCAGAACGTCTTTAATGTTCGGGCGACCATGGGCGTTATAGTTGGATGGGAAATATTCGCGGGCGATTTCTTTTAGCGGGAGGAAGCCATGACGCTCGGCACCATAATCAACAAATGCGGCTTCAAGGCTGGGTTCGATGCGGGTGATTTTACCTTTGTAGATGTTCGCTTTTTTCTGTTCGTGGCCCGGACTTTCGATATCCAGATCGTACAGACGCTGCCCATCAACAAGGGCGACACGCAACTCTTCTTGCTGAGTTGCGTTGATTAACATTCTTTTCATCGTAACTTACTCATTATTCTTACATTGACGACTAAGCTGCGGGCAAGGTGACGCTTTCCGGGGTATGAACCGATGGCCTCGTGTCTGTTCACGTCGCCAACCTCACGGTTGTCGCACGTTTAAGAGGCGCAGAGTGTCGGCTGCCTGTATTTCATACGGAAAAACAGCGCAATTATCAGGGGAACAGCCTGGGTAAAACTCTCCAGAGAAGATTCCATTTACCGGTAAGTACTGCAACCCGCAGCCCGCTAACTGTCTGAAAGATCAATACGTCTTACGCCATTGCTGCGTAGATGATCGGTCAGACAAAATTGGTCATTCCGTCGTTATCCTGACAAAACCCGGATTTAACGCGGAAAACGAATTCATTATTCCATTGCTTCCAGGGTTATAGCAAGATGACTTTTACCATTTATCACCCGGTTACTCACAGTTTCTTCACTTCATCGGAATGATTGGTTTAATAACCATCAAATCGATTGCGTAGATGAAACCGTTATTGGGCAGAGGTAAATATAAGCACAGAAAAATGAGTGGCGCTAATGGCTGTCGATAATTAGAATCGCCCACCATGAAAACAGAGACTCCATCAGTAAAAATGGTTGCTATCGCGGAAGACGACGCGGGGCAACGTATCGATAACTTTTTGCGCACCCAGCTCAAGGGTGTGCCAAAGAGCATGATCTACCGCATCCTGCGTAAAGGTGAAGTGCGGGTTAATAAGAAGCGCGTTAAACCTGAATACAAACTTGAAGCGGGCGATGAAGTACGTATCCCGCCGGTGCGTGTTGCGGAGCGTGAAGAAGAGGTTGTGTCCCCGCATCTCAATAAAGTCGCGGCGCTGGCCGATGTGATTTTATATGAAGACGATCATATCCTGGTGTTGAATAAGCCTTCAGGTACCGCAGTTCACGGCGGCAGCGGTCTGAGCTTCGGTGTGATTGAAGGGCTGCGTGCTCTGCGTCCTGAAGCGCGTTTCCTGGAACTGGTGCACCGTCTCGATCGCGATACCTCAGGGGTGCTGCTGGTGGCCAAGAAGCGTTCTGCCCTGCGCTCCTTGCATGAGCAGCTGCGTGAAAAGGGGATGCAGAAAGATTATCTGGCGCTGGTGCGCGGCCAGTGGCAGTCCCATGTCAAAGTGGTGCAGGCGCCGCTGCTGAAAAACATTCTGCAGAGCGGCGAGCGTATTGTGCGTGTGAATCAGGAAGGTAAACCTTCTGAAACCCGTTTTAAGGTTGAAGAGCGTTATGAATTTGCCACCCTGGTGCGCTGTAGCCCGGTGACCGGGCGCACCCATCAGATTCGCGTTCACACCCAGCACGCCGGCCATCCTATCGCCTTTGATGACCGCTATGGGGATCGTGAGTTTGATAAGCAGCTGGCAGGAACCGGACTCTCGCGTCTGTTCCTGCATGCGGCGGCGCTGAAATTTACCCATCCGAATACGGGTGAGGTGATGCGTGTCGAAGCGCCGCTGGACGATCAGCTTAAACGCTGCCTGAAGGTGTTGCGAAACGCCACCTGATGAAAAACCGGCCTTGAGCCGGTTTTTTTATGCCAGCAGCGGGTTGTACTCTTCCCGACGAAGCATCTGGCACAGGGCAATAAGCGGCAGGCCGACCAGAGTGTTAGGATCGCGCCCCTCCAGCCTTTCGAAGAGCGCAATGCCTAATCCTTCGCTTTTAAAACTGCCTGCGCAGCTCAGCGGGCGCTCTTTACGTACGTAGTCATCGATCTCCTGCTCGCTGAGATGACGGAAATGGACGTCAAAAGGCTCGCACTCGGTCTGCAGGTGCCCCGTGGCGGAGTTGTAAAGCGCCAGCCCGGTATAGAAGGTCACCACATTGCCGCGCGCTTTCAGTAACTGCTGGCGGGCGTTCTCTTCGGTATGGGGTTTGCCGGCGATGGCGCCATCCAGGACACAAACCTGATCGGAACCTATAATCAGATGGTCGGGATACCGCGCGGCAAGGCTCTGAGCCTTTTCCTGCGCCAGACGCAGGACCAGGTGGCGCGGCGATTCTCCCGGGCGGGGCGTTTCATCAATCCCCGGCGCAGCACATTCAAAGGGCACACCGAGCTTCTCGAGCAGCGCACGACGCCAGGGGGAAGTGGAGGCAAGAATGAGATTTGGCATATTTTTATCACCAGATATAGCGTATCGATGCCAGCCATTTTAAACTACGGGCCGCAATGTGTGCGAATAAATGGCAAAAGGCAGCCTGAGGTTGCCTTTTTCTTTGACTCTATGACGTTACAAAGTTAATATGCGCGCCCTATGCAAAAGGTAAAATTACCCCTGACTCTTGATCCGGTCCGTACGGCTCAGAAACGCCTTGATTACGAGGGTATTTATACTCCCGATCAGGCTGAACGTATCGCCGAATCCGTAGTCAGTGTGGACAGCGATGTAGAATGCTCCATGTCGTTCGCTATCGATAACCAGCGCCTTGCCGTTTTAACCGGTGATGCAAAGGTGACGGTAACGCTCGAATGTCAGCGTTGCGGGAAACCGTTCGTACAGCATGTTCACACAACGTATTGTTTTAGTCCGGTTCGTTCTGACGAACAGGCTGAAGCACTCCCGGAAGCGTATGAGCCGATTGAGGTTAACGAATTCGGTGAAATCGATCTGCTGGCGCTGGTTGAAGATGAAATCATCCTCGCCTTGCCAGTAGTTCCGGTGCATGATTCTGAACACTGTGAAGTGTCCGAGGCGGACATGGTCTTTGGGGAACTGCCTGATGAAGCGCAAAAACCAAACCCATTTGCCGTATTAGCCAGTTTAAAGCGTAAGTAATTAAGGAGTAAGGTCCATGGCCGT
>DKMV01000001.1:13327-14474 GCA_002469605.1 Leclercia sp. UBA7405 | reverse complement strand
GCCAAAGCCGCGCTATGCCGACTATCTGCCGTTTAAAGACGCCGACGGCACCGCGCTGGATCAGGGTATCGCCCTGTGGTTCCCGGGCCCTAACTCCTTCACCGGCGAAGACGTGCTTGAGCTACAGGGGCACGGCGGCCCGGTGATCCTCGATCTGCTGTTAAAACGTATTCTGACGCTGCCGGGCCTGCGTATCGCGAAGCCTGGCGAGTTCTCCGAGCGTGCCTTCCTCAACGATAAACTCGATCTGGCCCAGGCCGAAGCGATTGCCGACCTGATTGACGCCAGCTCAGAGCAGGCGGCCCGCTCGGCGCTTAACTCTCTGCAGGGGGCCTTCTCTGCCCGCGTTAACCATCTGGTGGAAGCACTCACTCACCTTAGGATCTACGTCGAGGCGGCGATTGATTTCCCGGATGAGGAGATCGACTTCCTGTCAGACGGCAAAATCGAAGCCCAGCTTAATAATGTGATGAACGATCTCGACGCGGTACGCGCCGAGGCGCGTCAGGGCAGCCTGCTGCGCGAAGGGATGAAGGTGGTGATTGCCGGTCGCCCTAACGCCGGTAAATCGAGCCTGCTAAACGCCCTGGCAGGCCGTGAAGCGGCTATCGTTACCGATATTGCCGGCACCACCCGCGACGTGCTGCGCGAGCATATCCATATCGACGGTATGCCGCTGCATATTATCGATACCGCGGGCCTGCGCGACGCCAGCGACGAAGTGGAGCGCATCGGGATTGAGCGTGCCTGGCAGGAGATTGAGCAGGCCGACCGCGTGCTCTTTATGGTGGACGGCACCACCACCGCCGCCGTCGACCCGGCAGAGATCTGGCCGGACTTTATCGCCCGCCTACCGGCAAAACTGCCGATCACCGTGGTGCGTAACAAAGCGGACGTCACTGGCGAAATGCCGGGCCTGAGTGATGTGAATGGTCACTCACTGATTCGCCTGTCGGCGCGCACCGGCGAGGGGGTGGATGAGCTGCGTAACCACCTCAAGCAGAGTATGGGCTTTGACACCAGCATGGAAGGCGGCTTCCTGGCGCGTCGCCGTCACCTGCAGGCGCTGGAAGAGGCGGCAAACCATCTGGTGCAGGGTAAAGCCCAGCTGATTGGTGCCTGGGCAGGCGAGCTGCTGGCGGAAGAG
>DKMV01000001.1:12714-13182 GCA_002469605.1 Leclercia sp. UBA7405 | reverse complement strand
CGAGCTGCTGGCGGAAGAGCTGCGTCTGGCGCAGCAGAATCTGAGTGAGATCACCGGGGAGTTTACTTCGGACGATCTGCTGGGACGGATTTTCTCAAGCTTCTGTATCGGGAAATAACTTTCTTATCCTGCGGATAAAAAATTCGGGATGCGTTAACGATATCCGCTGTTGTCACGATGAGAGCACCCTGCTACAAATAATTAACATTTGTAGCAGGTGATAACCATGACCTCAGAATATACCGTCGTTGATACCGTTCCCTCTGCCGAAGATTTCTGTCGGTTACGTGAGATAGCTGGCCTGTCTGCACGCCCACTTGCTGCCGCTAAGGCCGGCTTACCCCGAAGCTGTTTTGGCGTACACCTCCTCTGGCAAGGAATACCCGTCGGTATGGGACGTATCGTTGGGGATGGCGCGTTAAATTTCGAGATAGTCGATATTGCCGTCGATCCTTCCCATCAGGGCCT
>DKMV01000001.1:12140-12566 GCA_002469605.1 Leclercia sp. UBA7405 | reverse complement strand
AAAAACTTACCGGCTGGCTGGACGATAATGCTTTCAAAGGGGCCTATGTCTCGTTAGTTGCCGACGTACCAGAGCTATACGCTAAGTTCGGTTTTGATCTTGTCAGGCCTGAAAGCGAAGGAATGGCCAGGGTCTGGTAGTCTCGGTGTCAGGCCGTTAAATATTATTACTCTTCCACAACATGGTTTTTCTCACAGGAAATCACCATTATCCCCAGGACCACCCGAAAATCGTCTGGCTTAAAGAGACGATCAAGGCACTCTAAGCCAGTATGAGCGCTAAAAATCTTAATTAGGCTGCTAAGAATGTAAAGTTCAGTGTTTGCGCTTCTCATACCCACATTTTGTGATTAAAACTGAGTAGAGTTACGCGATAATCATGATGTAACCGTTTAACCTGGCCCAGACCATTATCATGGAGTGAAAA
>DKMV01000001.1:342-11937 GCA_002469605.1 Leclercia sp. UBA7405 | reverse complement strand
ACCATTATCATGGAGTGAAAAATGGCAACGCATTTCGCAAGAGGGATACTGACGCAGGGACGACTCGTCTCCTCAAGACTCTCAACGGCCTGTCATAATGAAGCGCGCAAATTACCGGAGCATCGCCGCACCCGCTTTTTAGCCTCCCGGGCGCTGCTCGCTGAACTGCTGTTTATGCTGTATGGCACCGTTGAACTTCCGGACATCATTATTCTGCCGGAAGGTCGTCCTGTTTTTGCTGACCCGGACTTACCCCGTTTCTCCGTCGCCTACACGGGCAACCTTGTCGGCGTGGCGATCACGACGGAAGGGGATTGCGGCCTGGATATGGAACTCCAGCGCGCGATCCGCGGCTTCCATAACGGCCCCCATGCCCACGATGCCTACCCGTTATCCAGCAATGAGCAGCTGTGGGTACGCAATCAAAACGATCCTAACGAAGCCAAAGCCCAGCTCATTACGCTGCGCCAGAGTATCCGCAAGCTGTGCGGGTTTGCCTCTGACGATGCCAGGCTGCTACAGCTACTGCCGGGCTCAGGACGCCTGCGTACCACCAGGGCCTCCATCGTCGAGGCGCTTAGCGACGCAGAAGATGTGCTTATCTGGTCCATTGCCGTTACGCCCGCTATTGAGCGACTAAAAATCTGGGAATTTGACAGTCAGCAGGGATGGCATAGTCTGGCAGATGTTCCCGAGCGCGCCAACGAACCCGCTGCGCGCCTGATAAGATTAACCAGTTTACCCGCAGAAAAAGCCATTACCCTTTAATCGGCCCGCTCAGGGCCATCATGATGAAACAGGAGTAATCATGTCTGATACGTTGAAAGTTGTTACGTTACTGGGAAGCTTGCGCAAAGGTTCATTTAACGGGATGGTGGCCCGCACCCTGCCGAAGCTGGCACCGGAGGGCATGACGGTGAGCGCACTGCCGTCGATTGGTGATATCCCCCTGTATGACGCAGATATGCAGCAGGAAGAGGGGTTCCCGCAAAGCGTGGAAGCCATTGCGGAACAGATTCGCCAGGCCGACGGCGTGGTGATTGTCACCCCGGAATATAACTACTCGGTACCGGGCGGCCTGAAGAACGCTATCGACTGGCTCTCCCGCCTGCCGGAGCAGCCGCTGGCGGGTAAACCTGTGCTGATCCAGACCAGCTCAATGGGCGCTATCGGCGGCGCGCGCTGCCAGTATCATCTGCGCCAAATTCTGGTCTTCCTGGATGCGATGGTGATGAACAAGCCGGAGTTTATGGGTGGGGTGATTCAGAATAAAGTCGATCCGCAGACGGGTGAGGTGATTGACCAGAGCACGCTGGATCATCTGACCGGCCAGCTGACGGCATTTGGGGATTATATTAAGCGGGTGAGAGGTTAAACTGACTGCGGTCTGGTGCCCTCACCCCGGCCCTCTCCCACAGGGAGAGAGAGAAAACATTAAAAAAGGCAACTTACGTTGCCTTTTTGTTTTGTGCGGTCTGATGCCCTCACCCCGTCCCTCTCCCACAGGGAGAGGGTGCAAACACTAAAAAAGGCAACTTACGTTGCCTTTTTGCTTTTATTACGCATCGATAAACACAATCTTCAGCACAAACAGCAGCGCCACTACAATCACGCAGGGACTGATTTCACGGAATCGCCCGGTGCCGGCCTTCATCACGCAGTAGGAGATAAAGCCCAGCGCGATACCTTCGGTGATCGAGAAGCTAAACGGCATCATCACCGCGGTAATAAACGCCGGTACCGCTTCGGTAAGGTCATCCCACTTCACGCGCGCCAGGCTGGAGGTCATCAGCACGCCCACGTAGATTAGCGCGCCTGCGGCAGCGTATGGCGGCACCATCCCCGCCAGCGGCGAGAGGAAGATCACCAGCAGGAACAGCAGCCCCACAACCACCGCCGTCAGGCCGGTGCGGCCCCCGACGGAGACGCCGGAAGAGGATTCAATGTAAGCGGTAACAGACGAGGTGCCGATGAAGGAGCCGGTCACGGAGGAGACGCTATCCACAAACAGCGCCTGCTTCATACGCGGGAATTTACCTTTCTCATCCGCCAGCCCGGCCTTATCGGTCACGCCAATCAGAGTGCCGGAAGAGTCGAACAGGTTGACCAGCATAAAGGAGAAGATCACCCCCGCCAGACCCAGGTTCAGAGAGCCTGCCAGATCAACCTGGCCCACCACGGAGCTGACGCTCGGCGGCACAGAGACGATGCCGCCGTAGTGCACATCGCCCAGCATCCAGCCCAGCAGCGTGGTAACCACGATCGAGACCAGCACCGCCGCGTGAATATTACGGGAAGCCAGAATAGCGATGATAAAGAAGCCCAGCACGCCCAGCAGTACGCTGTGGGAGGTGAGCTTACCGATGCTGACCAGGGTTTCCGGGTTCGCCACGATCACGCCGGCGTTTTTCAGCCCCATCATGCCGATAAACAGCCCGATGCCGCTGGTAATGCCGACGCGCAGGCTCACCGGGATATTGGCAATCATCCAGTAACGCACGCGGAAAATGGTCAGAAGCAGCAGACCAACGGCGCCCCAGAAAATCGCCCCCATTCCCACCTGCCATGGCAGGCCCATCGCCTGCACCACAACAAAGGCGAAGAAGGCGTTCAGACCCATTGCCGGCGCCAGCGCCACCGGCAGGTTAGCGAACAGGCCCATCAGGATACTGCCGAAAGCCGCGATCAGACAGGTAGTAACGAAGACGGCGCTGGTATCCATGCCAGCAACGCCCAGAATTTGCGGGTTAACAAAAACGATATAGACCATTGTCAGGAAGGTGGTAAAACCGGCAATCACTTCGGTGCGTGCCGTTGTACCGTGCTCGCGCAGTTTGAACACGCGCTCAAGCAGCCCCTTGCCAGATGCCTGGGTAGTATGTTGTTGACTCATCATCTATTTCCGAACAGGGAGGGAAAATCCGTCGCTATCCTATACCAAAATGCGACAATAGGGGGGATTGCAGCGGAGTTTTTTTCATTGATTTTGCTTATACGGCAACGATTGCGTCCCGCGAACAATCCATACGTAAACGTTAAACCTGTTAAAAAGGGAAAGGCATGTCTCAGATTGAAGCGGTATTTTTCGACTGCGACGGTACGCTGGTCGACAGTGAAGTCATTTGCGCCCGGGCGTATGTCGCTATGTTCCAGGAGTTTGGCATCACGCTCGATCTCGAGGAGATTTTTAAGCGCTTTAAGGGCGTTAAGCTCTATGAAATCATCGATATCATCAATGCTGAACACGGGGTCGAGCTGGCAAAAGATGTCCTCGAACCGGTTTACCGCGCCGAGGTCGCACGCCTTTTCGACTCCGAACTGGAGGTCATTCCCGGTGCGAGCGAGCTGCTGGAGGCGATGACGGTGCCCATGTGCGTGGTCTCTAACGGCCCGGTCAGCAAAATGCAGCACTCCCTTGGCAAGCTGAAGATGCTGCACCACTTCCCGAACAAGCTGTACAGCGGTTACGACATCCAGCGCTGGAAGCCGGACCCGGCCCTGATGTTCCACGCGGCAAAGGCGATGAATGTTAACGTGGAGAACTGCATTCTGGTGGATGACTCCAGCGCGGGGGCGCAGTCGGGAATTGCTGCGGGAATGGAGGTGTTTTACTTCTGTGCCGATCCGCATAACAAACCGATCGATCACCCTAAAGTAACCACCTTTACCGATCTGGCGCAGCTGCCGGAGCTGTGGAAGGCGCGCGGGTGGAATATAACGCGCTAACGCCTGTACAAGACAACGCCAGCGGAGCTGGCGTTGTTGACTGGATTACTCTTTAGGATCTTTACCCGCCAGCATCTTGTCCAGCTCATCCCCGCCCACGTGACGGAAATCCTGCCCCTTCACGAAGTAGAAGATGTATTCGCAAATGTTCTGGCAGCGGTCGCCGATACGCTCGATAGAGCGGGCGCAGAACAGCGCGGTCAGAACGCTGGGAATAGTGCGCGAGTCTTCCATCATGTAGGTCATCAGCTGACGCACAATGCCTTCATACTCCTGGTCGACTTTCTTGTCTTCCCGGTAGATACGGATCGCTTCATCAAGATCCATACGCGCAAAGGCATCCAGCACGTCGTGCAGCATCTGCACGGTGTGGCGCCCCAGCGACTCCAGGCTGACCAGCAGCGGCTGATGCTGGTGGGAAAACTTCTCCAGCGCGGTGCGGCAGATTTTGTCCGCCACGTCACCAATACGTTCCAGCTCGGCGATGGTTTTGATGATAGCCATTACCAGACGCAGGTCGCTTGCCGTCGGCTGACGCTTGGCAATGATGCGCACGCAGGCTTCGTCGATAGCCACTTCCATCATATTGACGTGCTTATCGCCTTCTACCACGCGTTTCGCCAGCTCGCTGTCCTGGTTGTGCATCGCGGTGATGGCATCCGTCAGCTGCTGCTCTACCATGCCGCCCATGGTCATCACCTGGGTGCGAATGCTTTCCAGCTCGGCGTTAAACTGGCCGGAAATGTGTTTATTAAGATTGAGGTTGTCCATGGTTTCTCCACATGCACTGAGGCAAATCAACCGTAGCGGCCAGTAATATAGTCTTCGGTTTGTTTCTTGGCGGGCCGGGTGAACAGCGCGTCCGTATCGCTGAACTCAATCAACTCACCCAGGTACATAAACGCCGTATGGTCGGAGCAACGTGCAGCCTGCTGCATGTTGTGGGTCACGATCACCACGGTGTAATCCTGCTTCAGCTCGGTGATCAGCTCTTCGATACGACCGGTCGAGATCGGATCCAGCGCTGAACAGGGCTCATCCAGCAGCAGGACGTCCGGGCGAATAGCGATACCACGCGCGATGCACAGACGCTGCTGCTGACCACCGGAGAGAGAGTATCCGCTCTGGTGCAATTTATCTTTGGTTTCGTTCCAGAGTGCGGCCTTGGTCAAGGCCCACTGCACGCGCTCGTCCATATCGGCGCGGGAGAGTTTCTCAAACAGGCGCACGCCGAAGGCGATGTTGTCATAGATGGACATCGGGAACGGCGTCGGTTTCTGGAATACCATTCCCACTTTGGCGCGCAGCAGCGCGATATCCTGGGAGTGGGTCAGAATGTTTTCGCCATCCAGCAGGATTTCGCCTTCTGCGCGCTGCTCCGGATAGAGCGAGAACATCTTGTTAAAGGTGCGCAGTAGGGTGGACTTGCCACAGCCTGACGGACCGATGAATGCCGTGACCTGGTTTTTAGCGATATCCAGGTTGATGTTTTTCAGGGCATGGAATTTACCGTAGTAGAAGTTCAGATCGCGAACCGAAATTTTACCCGGGGCAGTATCAACCATACTCATTGATTTATTTCCTCATTCGGCGCCGCCTTATGCCACGCCGTAAAAATTAACCGTGTTTCTTCTTCGCGAAAATGACGCGCGCCAGAATGTTCAGTAACAGCACGCACAGGGTGATAATCAGCACGCCGGCCCATGCCAGCTGCTGCCACTCCGCGAACGGGCTCATCGCAAATTTAAAGATCGTCACCGGCAGGTTGGCGATCGGCTGCATCATATCCGTGCTCCAGAACTGGTTAGAGAGCGCGGTAAAGAGCAGCGGTGCCGTTTCACCGGCGATACGGGCAACCGCCAGCAGCACGCCGGTCAGGATCCCGGAAACAGACGCTTTCAGGGTAATGGCCGAAATCATCTTCCACTTCGGCGTGCCCAGCGCATAGGCCGCTTCACGCAGGCTATCCGGCACCAGTTTCAGCATGTTCTCGGTGGTACGAATGACGATCGGCACCTGCAGCAGCGCCAGCGCAATCACGCCCGCCCAGCCGGAGAAATGCTCCATCTGCGCCACCACAATGGTGTAGACGAACAGGCCCACCACGATAGAAGGGGCGGAAAGCAGAATGTCGTTAATAAAGCGGATAATTTCCGACAGCATGGATTTACGGCCATATTCCGCCAGATAAATCCCGGCCATGATGCCAAGCGGGGTACCGAAAACGGTCGCCCACAGGATCAGCAGGCCGCTGCCGGCCAGGGCGTTAGCCAGGCCACCGCCGGCGGTGTTTGGCGGCGGGGTCATCTCGGTGAACAGCGCCAGCGACATACCGTCAATGCCGCGGGTAACCGTAGAGAAGAGGATCCACACCAGCCAGAACAGACCAAACGCCATAGTCGCCATGGAAAGCGTCAGGGCGATGCGGTTTTTCAAGCGGCGCTTAGCCTGCATTTTGCGGCGAGATTCGAGCAGCGCAGGGGTGGATTGCATTTCGATCGTAGCCATTAGCGTGCCCCCTCATTTTTCGCCAGACGCATAATCATCAGCTTGGAGATCGCCAGCACAATAAAGGTGATAACAAACAGAATTAAGCCCAGCTCCATCAGCGCCGCCACGTGCAGCCCCGACTCCGCCTCGGCGAATTCGTTGGCCAGCGCAGAGGTGATGCTGTTGCCCGGCATAAAGAGCGAGGCGCTGTCGAGCTGGTAGGTGTTACCGATAATAAAGGTCACCGCCATGGTTTCACCCAGCGCGCGCCCTAATCCCAGCATTACGCCGCCGATCACACCATTTTTGGTGAACGGCAGCACGATACGCCAGATAACTTCCCAGGTGGTGCAGCCGATGCCGTAGGCCGACTCTTTCATCATCACCGGGGTTTGTTCGAAGACATCGCGCATAACTGACGCAATGTACGGAATAATCATAATGGCGAGGATCACGCCTGCCGCCAGGATACCGATACCGAATGCCGGGCCGGAGAAGAGGGCGCCCACAAATGGAATATTGGAGAGCACATTGCCCACCGGCTCCTGGAAGTAGGTGGCGAACAGCGGGGCAAAGATAAACAGACCCCACATGCCGTACACAATACTCGGAATAGCGGCCAGCAGCTCAATGGCGATGCCCAGCGGACGACGCAGCCAGCCTGGCGCCAGCTCGGTAAGGAACAGGGCGATACCGAAGCTCACCGGCACCGCAATCAGCAGCGCGATAAAAGAGGTAACCAGCGTACCGTAGATGGGCACCAGCGCGCCGTAGATATCGTTCGGGGCGTCCCACTCTTTGGTCCACAGGAAGGAGAAACCAAATTTCTGGATGCTCGGCCAGGAGGAGAAAATCAGGGACACGATAATGCCGCCCAGCAGCAATAGCACAATCAGCGCAGCCAGTCTTACCAGCGCGCTGAAAATCATGTCACCTTTTTTACCCGGAGGGTTAAAAGCAGGCTTGGTTGCAGCCATAAATTACTCTTCTGTTAACGTCGTTTCACGAAAGTTGGCGGGAAAGCTCGCGCCCCCGCCATCTTCGTCAAAAATATCCTGTTAGTACAGCGCTTTACCGCTGCTATCTTTCACGTTGGTTTTCCATGCAGCACGAATCTGCTCAACCACGCTGTCCGGCAGGCTGGCGTAATCCAGGTCATTAGCCTGTTTGCCGCCGTTTTTGTATGCCCAGTCGAAGAACTTCAGCACTTCGGTGCCCTGCTCAGGTTTCTTCTGATCTTTGTGGACCAGGATGAAGGTGGTGGAGGTGATTGGCCACGCATCGTCACCCTTCTGGTTAGTCAGATCCTGTGCGAAGGATTTGCTCCAGTCAGCGCCTTTAGCGGCGTTAGCAAAGTTCTCTTCGGTCGGGCTAACCGGTTTGCCATCGGCAGAAACCAGTTTGGTGTAGGCCAGGTTGTTCTGCTTGGCGTAGGCATATTCTACGTAGCCGATAGAGCCCGGCAGACGCTGTACGAACGCGGCGATACCGTCGTTACCTTTACCGCCCAGACCGGTCGGCCAGTTAACGGTAGAGCCGGAGCCGACTTTAGATTTCCACTCTTCGTTCACTTTCGCCAGGTAGCTGGTGAAGACGAAGGAGGTACCGGAACCGTCAGCGCGACGAACCACAGCGATATTCTGCGAAGGCAGCTTCACGCCCGGGTTCAGTTTGGTGATGGCTTCGTCATCCCATTTTTTGATTTTGCCGAGGTAGATATCACCCAGGGTTTTGCCGTCCAGCACCAGTTCGCCAGACTTCAGGCCAGGGATATTCACCGCCAGCACAACGCCACCGATGACGGTCGGGAACTGGAACAGGCCTTCCTGATTCAGTTTCTCATCAGACAGCGGAGCGTCAGATGCGCCGAAATCAACGGTATTTGCGGTAATTTGTTTAACGCCACCGGAGGAGCCGATACCCTGGTAGTTAACCTTGTTACCAGTCTCTTTCTGGTAAGTATCAGCCCATTTGGCATACACCGGCGCAGGGAAGGTTGCACCAGCACCAGTCAGGCTTGCCTCTGCGAACACAGAGAACGCGCTCATGGATAAGGTCGCGGCGACAACAGTTGCGACAGTGGTACGCATAACTTTCATAATGTCTCCTGCAAGATTTTCGTAAATCGTTGTTTAAGTGGCTACGTTGAGCAAAGTAGGACATACAGGTGACAGATAAATGTATTAATTATGACAGTTTTATGACAACGAGAATTTCACTTTAGGGTATTAAAAATTACTGTTTAATATCAACGAATTGGATATGTTTGTGACGACTGGATTGCAGAAAAATTTTCTTTGTGTGACACAGAAAAAAGACGCTGAAGATGACAGTTTGTCATAAAAAACGGGGTTAAAAAGCTCCACCCGAAGGTGGAGCCTGGAGGGATTACTCGACGGTTACGGATTTCGCCAGGTTACGCGGCTGGTCAACGTCAGTGCCTTTGATCAGCGCTACATGATAAGCGAGCAGCTGCAGCGGCACGGTATAGAAGATAGGCGCAATAGTCTCTTCTACATGCGGCATCTCGATGATGTGCATGTTGTCATTGCTGACAAAACCGGCATCCTTATCGGCGAAGACGTACAGCTGGCCACCGCGGGCACGAACTTCTTCAATGTTGGATTTCAGTTTTTCCAGCAGCTCGTTGTTCGGCGCCACGACGATAACCGGCATATCGGCGTCAATCAGCGCCAGCGGGCCGTGTTTCAGCTCGCCTGCGGCGTAGGCTTCAGCGTGGATATAAGAGATCTCTTTCAGCTTCAGCGCGCCTTCCAGCGCAATCGGATACTGATCGCCGCGGCCGAGGAACAGCGCGTGGTGTTTGTCGGAGAAATCTTCCGCCAGCGCTTCGATACGCTTGTCCTGAGACAACATCTGCTCGATACGGCTTGGCAGCGCCTGCAGGCCATGCACGATGTCATGCTCAACGCTGGCATCCTGGCCTTTCAGACGCGCCAGTTTTGCCACCAGCATCAGCAGCACGGTCAGCTGCGTGGTGAACGCCTTGGTAGAGGCCACACCAATCTCGGTGCCCGCGTTGGTCATCAGCGCCAGATCGGATTCACGCACCAGCGAGGAGCCCGGCACGTTACAGATCGCCAGTGACCCCAGGTAGCCCAGCTCTTTGGAGAGGCGCAGCGCGGCCAGGGTATCGGCGGTTTCACCCGACTGGGACAGCGTGATCATCAGGCTGTTGCGACGCACCGCCGATTTGCGGTAGCGGAACTCGGAGGCGATCTCCACATCGCACGGCACGCCGGCCAGCGATTCAAACCAGTAGCGGGACACCATACCGGAGTTGTAAGAGGTACCGCAGGCCACGATCTGGATATGCTCAACCTGGGCCAGCATTTCGTTAGCGCTGGCGCCCAGCTCGCTCAGATCTACCTCGCCATGGCTGATGCGCCCGGCTAAGGTGTTTTTGATGGCGTTAGGCTGCTCGTAAATCTCTTTCTGCATGTAGTGACGGTACGCGCCCTTATCGCCCGCATCGTATTGCAGGTTAGATTCGATCTCCTGACGCTTAACCTGCTCGCCCGCCGTGTCGAACACGCTAACGGAGCGGCGGGTCACTTCGGCAATATCGCCCTCTTCGAGGAAGATAAAGCGACGGGTTACCGGCAGCAGCGCCAGCTGATCGGAGGCGATAAAGTTTTCGCCCATGCCCAGGCCAATAACCATCGGGCTGCCGGAACGGGCCGCCAGCAGGGTGCCCGGATCGCGGGAGTCGAGGATCACCGTGCCGTAGGCACCGCGCAGCTGAGGGATGGCGCGCAGTACGGCTTCACGCAGCGTGCCGCCCTGCTCCAGCTCCCAGTGCACCAGGTGAGCAATCACTTCGGTGTCGGTTTCAGAGACAAAGGTATACCCGCGTGCTTTCAGTTCTTCACGCAGCGGTTCGTGGTTTTCGATGATGCCGTTATGCACCACCACGATGTGTTCAGAGACGTGCGGGTGCGCATTGCCTTCTGAAGGTTCACCGTGCGTTGCCCAGCGGGTGTGTGCGATACCAGTTCCGCCGTGCAGCGGATGTTCTTCCGCGGCCTGCGCCAGCATTTGTACTTTACCGAGACGGCGCAGGCGGGTCATATGACCTTCTGCGTCCACGACTGCCAGACCGGCAGAGTCGTAACCACGGTATTCCAGACGACGTAATCCTTCGAGAAGGATCTCAGCAATATCACGCTGCGCAACTGCGCCAACAATTCCACACATAGTTAAATTTCCTGATTATGGCATTGTGCCATGCGTTGTCGCTGACCTGTATTTGCCCTTTCCGGGCACCCCGAGCCTTGTAGAGAGTGGGGTTATAGTTATGGGTACTGCTATTGGGGGGAGGATTATGTTATCCCCTCACCCCGGCCCTCTCCCCAAAGGGGCGAGGGAGAAAACACCGCACCGTACGATCCCCTCCCCCCTTTGGGGAGAGGGTTAGGGTGAGGGGTAAAGCTATTACTTTTTCTTCACCGGACGCTGCCAGCCCTGCTTATGGACCTGCGGCACGCGGCTGAGAACCAGCTCATTTTCGGCCACATCGCGGGTGACGGTGGTGCCCGCCGCAATGGTCACGCCGTTGCCGATGGTCACCGGGGCCACCAGCTGGGAATCTGAGCCCACAAAGACGTCGTCGCCGATAATAGTTTTAAACTTATTGGCGCCATCGTAGTTACAGGTGATAGTGCCCGCGCCGATATTAACGTTATCGCCAATTTCCGCATCGCCCAGATAGGTCAGGTGACCGGCCTTGGAGCCTTTACCCAGACGCGCTTTTTTCATCTCAACGAAGTTACCCACGTGGGCGCCTTCCAGCAGCTCGGCACCAGGGCGCAGGCGGGCGAAAGGCCCGATGGTGCAGGCGGCGGCCAGTTCAGCATCTTCTACCACGCTGTACGGGCTGATTTCGCAGTCATCGCCAATGACGCTGTTTTTGATCACGCAGCCGGTACCGATTTTGACGCGGTTGCCCAGCGTCACCTTGCCTTCAACGATAACGTTAGTATCAATTTCAACGTCGCGCCCGTGCGTCAGGGTTCCGCGCAGATCAAAACGCGCCGGGTCGCGCAGCATCACGCCCGCCAGCAGCAGCTTTTCGGCCTGCTCGGACTGATAAATACGCTCCAGACGGGAAAGCTGAAGACGGTTGTTTACTCCGTCCGTTTCGCTGATGCGCGCCGGATGAACGGCGGCAATTTCACGCCCTTCCTTGTAGGCCATCGCGATGATATCGGTGATGTAGTATTCGCCCTGGGCATTGTTATTGTCGAGCTGAGAGAGCCAGCGCTTCATGTCTGCGCCGTTGGCAATCAGGATCCCGGTATTGATCTCCTGAATCTGACGCTGTGCCTCGCTGGCATCTTTATGCTCAACGATGCCGGT
>DKMV01000001.1:0-171 GCA_002469605.1 Leclercia sp. UBA7405 | reverse complement strand
TTTATGCTCAACGATGCCGGTGACTTTGCCGTTTTCACGCGTGATGCGGCCATAACCGCTCGGGTCGTCCAGCACCACGGTCAGCAAACCAATGCCGCCCAGCGGCTTAGCGTCACGCAGGCGGGTCAGGGTTTCAACGGAGATCAGCGGGACGTCGCCGTAGAGCATCAG
>DKMV01000336.1:22371-27203 GCA_002469605.1 Leclercia sp. UBA7405 | reverse complement strand
CCCATGTCTTTGATACCGCCCAGGCTGTTTTCCAGCTTTTCCAGCTCACGAGTGCGCATCAGCGCTTCTTTTTTTGTCAGCTTATCGAAAGTACCGTCCTGAGACTGGATTTCCAGATCTTTCAGGCGCTTGATGGACTGACGAACGGTTTTCCAGTTAGTCAGCATGCCGCCCAGCCAGCGATGGTTCACGAAGAACTGGTCGCAGTTGTTAGCAGCATCTTTCACAGCTTCGCTTGCAGCGCGCTTAGTACCAACGAACAGAATCTTACCTTTACGGGAAGAGATCTTGTTCAGCTCAGCCAAGGCTTCGTTGAACATCGGTACAGTTTTCTCAAGGTTGATGATGTGAACTTTGTTACGCGCGCCGAAGATGAAAGGCTTCATTTTCGGGTTCCAGTAACGGGTCTGGTGACCGAAGTGAACACCAGCCTTGAGCATGTCGCGCATGGAAACAGTTGCCATGTTTAAAACCTCTATATTAAAAGTTGGGGTTATGCCTCCACGTATCCCATATTACCGACCCCGAAGGGCACCCCGGAATATGTGCCGATACGTGTGTGTTGTTACACAAAGTGAGATTTGTCGCTCCCGGCCATTCTGTGTATACGAAATGGATCGGAAGTCCGGCGCGCTTTATACCACAAAACGCCACCATAAACCAACAGTTGTTGGCGGTACGTGCTGCTATTGATTCTCAATTTGGCAGGCAGTGCGCCTGACTGATACCATTGACAGCACTTAGACTAGTATTGTCGAAAAAATCGACACCGATGGACAGATTACATGGCTATCTCTATTAAGACCCCTGAAGAAATTGAAAAGATGCGCGTCGCCGGTCGTCTGGCCGCCGAAGTGCTGGAAATGATCGAGCCGTATATCAAACCGGGCATCAGCACCGGCGAACTGGACCGCATCTGTAACGACTACATCGTTAATGAACAGCATGCGGTCTCTGCCTGTCTGGGCTATCACGGCTTCCCGAAATCCGTCTGCATCTCCCTGAACGAAGTGGTGTGCCACGGTATTCCGGACGACGAAAAGCTGCTGAAAGAGGGCGATATCGTTAACATCGACGTGACCGTCATTAAAGACGAGTACCACGGCGATACCTCCAAAATGTTTATCGTTGGCAAACCAACGATTCTGGGCGAGCGCCTCTGCCGCGTGACTCAGGAGAGCCTCTATCTGGCGCTCAAAATGGTGAAACCGGGCATTCGTCTGCGCGCCCTGGGTGCGGCGATCCAGAAGTTCGTTGAAGCCGAAGGCTTCTCGGTGGTGCGTGAGTACTGCGGCCACGGTATTGGGCGCGTCTTCCACGAAGAGCCTCAGGTGCTGCATTACGATGCTGACGACGGCGGCGTAGTGCTGCAGGCGGGCATGACCTTTACCATTGAGCCGATGGTCAACGCCGGCGATTACCGCATCCGCACCATGAAAGATGGCTGGACGGTGAAAACTAAAGACCGAAGCTTGTCTGCCCAGTACGAGCATACTATTGTGGTGACGGAGAACGGCTGCGAAATTCTGACGTTACGCAAGGATGACACCATCCCGGCGATACTCTCGCACAACGAATGATAAGAAGCCGGCAAACGCCGGTTTTTTTAATGGCTATCGTTTTTTCTTATGGGTGCCGCGCTATGAGTAACCTTTTACCCGAACAGTATGCCAACACGGCACTCCCTACCCTGCCCGGCCAGCCGGACAACCCCGGCGCCTGGCCAACGCCAGAGCTGACCTGCGCAGGCATTAAAGCGCATATCGACACCTTCCAGCACTGGCTGGGCGAGGCCTTTGACAGCGGGATCTCCGCCGAGGCGCTCATCGAAGCGCGCACCGAATTTATCGATCAGCTGCTGCAACGCCTGTGGATCGACTACGGCTTTGGCCAGATTAGCGACGTGGCGCTGGTGGCCGTTGGCGGCTATGGGCGCGGCGAGCTGCATCCTCTGTCCGATATCGACCTGCTGATCCTGAGTCGCAAAAAGCTCCCCGACGACCAGGCGCAAAAGGTTGGCGAACTGCTGACCCTGCTGTGGGACGTGAAGCTTGAGGTAGGCCACAGCGTCCGCACCCTGGAAGAGTGCCTGCTGGAGGGGCTGTCGGATCTGACCGTCGCCACCAACCTGATTGAAAGCCGTCTGCTGATTGGCGACGTGGCGCTCTTCCTGGAGCTGCAAAAGCACATCTTTAGCGACGGTTTCTGGCCCTCCGAAAAGTTCTTTGCCGCCAAGGTTGATGAGCAGCAGGTGCGCCACCAGCGCTACCATGGCACCAGCTATAACCTGGAGCCGGATATTAAAAGCAGCCCGGGCGGGCTGCGCGATATTCATACCCTCCAATGGGTCGCGCGCCGCCACTTTGGTGCCACTTCGCTTGATGAGATGGTCGGCTTCGGTTTTCTGACCCCCGCCGAGCGCATTGAGCTGAACGAGTGCCTGCATCTGCTCTGGCGCATCCGCTTTGCCCTGCATCTCGAAGTGAATCGCTACGATAACCGTCTGCTGTTCGACAGGCAGCTGAGCGTCGCCCAGCGCCTGAACTACGGCGGCGAGGGCAACGAGCCGGTGGAGCAGATGATGAAGGATTTCTTCCGCGTCACCCGCCGGGTCTCCGAGCTGAATCACATGCTGGTGCAACTGTTCGACGAAGCCATTCTGGCGCTGACCGCCGATGAAAAACCGCGACCCATCGACGACGATTTCCAGCTGCGCGGCACCCTGATCGATCTGCGCGACGAGACGCTCTTTATCCGCGAGCCGGAAGCGATCCTGCGCATGTTCTATACCATGGTGCGCAACAGCACTATTACCGGGATCTACTCCACCACCCTGCGCCACCTGCGCCACGCGCGCCGCCATCTTCGTCAGCCCCTGTGCTACATCCCGGAAGCGCGCTCCCTTTTTCTGAGCATGCTGCGTCATCCGGGCGCGGTTAAGCGCGGGCTGCTGCCGATGCATCGCCACAGCGTGCTCTGGGCCTATATGCCCCAGTGGTCGCACATCGTCGGCCAGATGCAGTTCGACCTGTTCCATGCCTATACCGTAGATGAACACACCATCCGCGTGATGCTAAAGCTGGAGAGCTTTGCCAACGAGGAGACGCGAAGCCAGCACCCGCTCTGCGTCGATCTCTGGCCACGTCTGAACCAGCCGGAGCTGATCCTGATCGCCGCCCTGTTCCACGACATCGCCAAAGGGCGCGGTGGCGACCATTCGGTGTTGGGGGCGCAGGATGTGCTGAAATTTGCCGAGCTGCACGGGCTGAACTCGCGTGAGACGCAGCTGGTCGCCTGGCTGGTGCGCCATCACCTGCTGATGTCGGTTACCGCGCAGCGCCGTGATATTCAGGACCCGGAGGTGATCAAACAGTTCGCCGAAGAGGTGCAGACGGAAAACCGCCTGCGCTTCCTGGTCTGCCTGACGGTGGCCGATATCTGCGCCACCAACGAGACCCTGTGGAACAGCTGGAAACAGAGCCTGCTGCGCGAGTTGTACTTTGCCACCGAAAAACAGCTGCGCCGCGGGATGCAGAATACGCCGGATATGCGTGAGCGCGTCCGGCACCACCAGTTGCAGGCGCTGGCGTTGCTGCGCATGGAGAATATTAATGAAGAGGCGCTACACCTCATCTGGGCACGCTGTCGCGCTAACTATTTTGTGCGCCACACGCCAAACCAGCTGGCCTGGCACGCCCGCCATCTGTTAAAGCACGATCTGAAGAAACCGCTGATATTACTCAGCCCGCAGGCCACGCGCGGCGGAACGGAGATCTTTATCTGGAGCCCGGATCGTCCTTACCTCTTTGCCGCGGTCTGCGCCGAGCTGGACAGGCGCAATCTCAGCGTTCACGACGCGCAGATTTTCACTACCCGCGACGGTATGGCCATGGATACCTTTATCGTGCTGGAGCCGGACGGCAGTCCTCTTGCGCCAGATCGCCACGAGCCGATCCGTTTTGGCCTGGAGCAGGCGATTACCCAGAGCAGCTGGCAGCCGCCGCAGCCGCGTCGCCAGCCTGCCAAACTGCGCCACTTTACCGTCGATACGGAGGTCAATTTCCTGCCGACCCATACCGATCGGAAATCCTTTATGGAGCTGATTGCCCTCGATCAGCCGGGGCTGCTGGCCCGCGTCGGCCAGATTTTTGCCGACCTCGGAATTTCGCTCCACGGGGCCAGAATTACGACAATTGGTGAGCGAGTAGAAGATTTATTTATAATCGCCACCGCCGACCGGCGTGGCCTTAATAATGCGCTCCAGCAGGAAGTGCAACAACGGTTGACAGCGGCCCTCAATCCAAACGATAAAGGGTAGTGTTTTTTTTAATTGGAAAGAGTTTAACAATGCAGCAGTTACAGAACGTTATTGAATCCGCTTTTGAGCGTCGCGCCGAAATCACTCCGGCAAATGTGGATACCGTGACCCGTGAAGCGGTGAACCAGGTGATCTCCCTGCTTGATTCCGGCGCACTGCGTGTAGCAGAGAAGATCGAGGGTCAGTGGGTTACGCATCAGTGGCTGAAGAAAGCGGTGCTGCTCTCTTTCCGTATTAACGATAACCAGGTTATCGAGGGTGCAGAAAGCCGCTACTTCGATAAGGTGCCGATGAAGTTTGCCAACTACGACGAAGCGCGTTTCCAGAAAGAAGGTTTCCGCGTGGTGCCACCGGCAGCGGTGCGCCAGGGTGCGTTCATTGCGCGTAACACCGTGCTGATGCCCTCCTACGTGAATATCGGCGCCTACGTTGACGAAGGCACCATGGTTGATACCTGGGCGACCGTCGGCTCCTGCGCGCAGATTGGTAAAAACGTTCACCTCTCCGGCGGCGT
>DKMV01000336.1:9478-22267 GCA_002469605.1 Leclercia sp. UBA7405 | reverse complement strand
CGTGCTGGAGCCGCTGCAGGCGAATCCAACCATCATTGAAGATAACTGCTTCATCGGCGCGCGCTCTGAAGTGGTAGAGGGCGTGATCGTCGAAGAGGGCTCCGTCATCTCCATGGGCGTCTACATCGGCCAGAGCACCCGTATTTATGACCGCGAAACCGGTGAAGTGCATTACGGCCGCGTGCCGGCAGGCTCCGTTGTCGTTTCCGGCAACCTGCCGTCGAAAGATGGCAAATACAGCCTGTATTGCGCGGTTATCGTGAAAAAAGTGGACGCGAAAACGCGCGGTAAAGTAGGCATCAACGAACTGCTGCGCACCATCGATTAATCGGCTATAACAAAAAGCGGGGGCTACCCCGCTTTTTTTATATCTGGTGGTGGCGAAAATCGATTTTTTCGTTAATTATTCATAGGTTATGTTGAGATCAAGGGTACCGCTATGTACGATAATCTGAAAAGTCTGGGCATTACCAATCCTGATGAAATCGATCGTTACAGCCTCCGGCAGGAAGCCAACAACGATATCCTGAAAATCTATTTCCACAAGGATAAAGGCGAGTTCTTTGCCAAGAGCGTGAAGTTCAAGTATCCGCGCCAGCGTAAAACCGTTGTAGCCGACGGCGTAGGCCAGGGCTATAAAGAAGTGCAGGAGATCAGCCCGAATCTGCGCTATGTGATCGACGAACTCGATCAGATTTGCCAGCGCGATCGGACCGAGGTCGATCTTAAGCGGAAGATCCTCGACGACCTGCGCCACCTTGAAAGCGTTGTTGCCCATAAGATCACGGAAATCGAAGCGGATCTTGAGAAGCTTACTCGTAATAAATAAAGCGTTTGATGCAGACACTAAAACGGCAACCTCGGGTTGCCGTTTTGCTTTTACCCTTGTGCGGCCTGATCCCCTCACCCCGGCCCTCTCCCGGAGGGAGAGGGAGCAGACACCAAAAACGGCAACAATGTTGCCGTTTTGCGTTTACCTATCTCTGCTCATCCAGCTGCAATGCCACATAGAGCAATAGCCTGTCGTCGAAATTCCCAAGATCCAGCCCCGTCAGCTCTGAAATGCGGTTCAGCCGGTACTCCAGCGTATTACGGTGAATAAAGAGCGCCTTTGAGGTCGCCAGCGGCTGTACGTTATGACGAAACCAGGCCTGCAGCGTCCGGCGCAGCAGCCCGTTATTATCCATCGCCTTCAGACGCACCAGCGGGCGCGCCAGTTCGTTGGCCTGCCAGCCGCCGCGCAGGCTGTCGAGCAGCACGGGCAGCATTAAGTCCTGATAAAAATAGCTGCGGCTCTCGGGCATGCGCTGCTTGCCCACCATCATGGTGGTGCGCGCGGTGCGCCAGGAGCGGGCAATGCTGCCGGGGCCGGTAAAATAGTTGCCCAGCGCCACCCTGAAGCGCAGCTGCCCGTTCTCTTTCATCCGCGCAATAAGCTGCTCAACCCGGCGGCGGTGATCTTCTGCATCCCAGCGGCCAAACTGATTCAGCGCCGGTTTTAACACCACCATCTCCGTTAACGAGACGATAGCCACCAGGTTGTTACGCTCTGGCGTCGCCAGTGCGTTTTGCAGCTGCTGCAGTTCGACCATGGCGCTGTCGACCCCCAGCTGGCCGCTGTCCACCTCGATTACCGCCACCACGCGCGGCTGATTGAGATCGATGCCCAGACGCTGCGCCCATTCGGTTAATGCCGGGGTATGCTCTTCGGCCTGGATCAGGTTCATCACCAGCTCTTCGCGCAGGCGGCTGTCCTGCGCCAGGAGATGCATAAGACGGGACTGCTCCAGCATCATTTCGGCGGTCATGCACACCAGCTCGCCATACTTACGCAAGGATTCCGGCTCGCCGGTCAGGCCGATAACCCCGACGATCTCCCCTTCCAGACGCAGCGGTAGGTTAATCCCCTGGCGCACCCCGTGAAGATGCCGGGCCACCGCATCGTCGATATCCACTACGCGCCCCTGAGAGAGCACCAGCAGCGCGCCTTCGTGCAATTCCCCAATACGCTCGCGATCGCCGCTACCGATAATGCGCCCGCGGGCATCCATTACGTTGATATTGGTATCGATGATGCGCATGGTTCGTGCCACGATATCCTGCGCCATTTTGGTATCAAGATGCCAGCCAGCCATGTAGCCCTCCTCTGAGCAGAGCTCAAGCATAGGGGAGTTCGCTACCTGCTGCATTGTGCAAAAGCACAAAGACGGGGGAAGATATATGGAGTTGTGGGGGGCTTCACAGAAAAGTGAAAAGCCCCTGCTTCGGCTGAAACAGGGGCCGGGGAATTACTGCATTAACAGATAGAGAGAGGTGTCACCGCGCTGGATGTTCAGCGCCAGCACCGACGGCTTGCTGTCGAGAATTTTACGCAGTTCAGCGATGTTTTTCACAGGCTGCTGGTTAGCGCCCATAATCACGTCGCCTTTCTTCAGGCCAATACGGGCTGCCGGAGAGTTAGCTTTAACGTTGCTTACCACTACCCCTTTATCCTGCCCTTTATTGCTCATCTCGGCGCCTTCAATACCGCTGAAGATGGAGCTGGAATCAACCTGGTTCTGGCTGCTCTGCTGGAGCTCCAGGGTGACGTTAACCGGCTTGCCTTCGCGCAGCAGGCCAAGCGAGACTTTGCTGCCAACCGGCATAGAGCCGACCTGCGCGCGCAGCGCTGCAAAGCTGCTGACGGGCTTGCCGTCCAGGGTGGTGATCACATCCCCCGCCTTGATGCCCGCTTTCGCGGCCGACGAGTTCGGCATCACCTGGCTCACAAAGGCCCCGCGCTGAGCATCTACCTTCATCGCTTTTGCCAGCTCAGAGTTCAGCTCAGTGCCCAGGATCCCCAGTTCGCCGCGTTTCACCTGGCCGAACTCAACCATCTGGCTGGTGAGGTTTTTCACCATGTTGCTTGGGATAGCAAAGCCGATCCCGATATTACCGCCGTCCGGGGCGAGGATCGCGGTGTTAATCCCGATCAGCTCACCGTTCAGGTTGACCAGCGCGCCGCCGGAGTTACCGCGGTTAATTGCCGCATCGGTCTGGATAAAGTTTTCGTAGTTTTCAGCGTTCAGGCCGCTGCGGCCCAGCGCAGAAACAATACCTGAGGTAACCGTCTCGCCGAGGCCAAACGGGTTACCGATCGCCACGGTGTAATCACCCACGCGCAGGGCGTCAGAGTCGGCGAGCTTAATGGCGGTCAGGTTTTTCGGATCCTGAATCTGGATCAGCGCAATGTCAGAGCGCGGATCTTTGCCCACCACCTTGGCGTCAAACTTACGTCCGTCGCTCATCTGCACTTTAATGCTGTTGGCGTTATCCACCACGTGGTTGTTGGTGACGACGTAGCCTTTCGCCGCATCGATAATTACGCCGGAGCCCAGCGCCATGAATTTCTGCTGCTGCGCGCCACCGTTGCCGCCGTCACCCGCACCGCCCTGACAGAATGGCGAGCTCTGGAACGGCGATCCCTCCTGGCAGAACGGCGAGTTATCGCCAAAAAACTGCTGGAAGTTGCGCGGCATGCGCGGCGTATTGACCGCAGTGCTACCTTCAACGTTGATGCTAACCACCGATGGCATCACTTTTTCAAGCATCGGCGCCAGACTTGGCATCTGCTGGGCGGTGGTTGCAGACGATGCGGTCTCAGCTGCCGTTGCAGCCACAGGAGACAGCGCAAAACTTAAACTCAAAGCCAGTGCACTCATTGCTAAAGTGGTTTTTTTCATTTCTTCCATCTCGATTTACAGGTAACGCAAAATTGCTGTGTACATCAGATTCATTTTATAGCGCGAAGTTCCGGTATAACCTTTGCAGGAAAAGTAAAAATTTATTGGCCGTCTTTACAAAACTCAGCCGTTATTCGACGGCCATCAGGCGACGATATTCATCCCAGGCATATAAATCGGTCATTCCGCTGATATAGTCCTGAATCAGGCGACAGCGATAATAGTATTCATATACCGGCCAGTCGGCCGCCTGCCGGTCCAGTTTACTGACCGATTCAACGTAGGCCAGGCGATGGCGGGTTGAAAGCTTATGAAAAAGACGAGATTCAATCGGGAACCGGCGCAGCCGCTCTTTTTCGACCAGCTCGCTAAACTCGTCGGTCGATAACTGCAGCAGAGGGCGATAAATTTCCAGCAGGCCGCTAATAACGCGATAGCCCTGTAATTCGAGCTGCTCAACTTCCGGGTGGCTAAATACATGACGAACCGCCACATTTTTATATAACTCAAGCAGTTGGCTAAAATCACTCTCATCTTCCAGCAGCGCCTGATTAAATTCCCCGTCATAAATCTGCGGCAGGTTTTCAATAAAGCGTTCTGCGGCGTAAGGGACCAGCTTATTTAGCGTATTGACTCGCAAATACATAAAGAACTGATCTTCAGCGCTGCGGCTCAGGGTATTGGAGCGTGATTTTTCCCAGGCATTTTCTACCACCAGAGAAAAGAGCGATCCTTTTTGATGGTCGCCCCAGGCGTCATACAGATGCTGATAAAGCTCCTCAACGCTGAATATGTTTTTTTCAACCGCGTCTTCCAGATCGGCTACGCAATAAGAGATATCGTCTGCGGCTTCCATAATCCAGGTTAATGGAAATCGGCCATGGGGCGTCAATGACAACTCTTTACGCAAGCGCTCGATATACCCCTCTTCCGAAAAGTAGTAGCCCGGCTTTTTCATCAAATAACTGTGGCTGGCGGGCGGTTCACCCTGCCACCAGGCCGGACGGGTATATTTCAGAATGCAGCCAACCTGGGCCCAGGTCAGGTTCATGCGCATCAGGGCGTGCACCATGCGGATCCCCTGGGCGTTACCCTCAAAATGACAGAGATCCTGGCGCACTTTACGCCGCAGTTCGTTCAGGGCTTCTTCGCCCTCCCGCAGGCGCAGATCCCGCACCAGGCAGCGATCGTCGCTCAAAGGCTGGCTGACGGCATCCGACGGGAACAGGCGCTGGCGGAACCAGTCGTTGATGGCGGCTTCACCAAAGTGGCCAAAGGGCGGGTTGCCGATATCGTGCATCAGGCAGGCCATCTCGACGATGCTCTCAAAGGGCCCGGTCAGTTCGTCCAGACCGTAGGTCTCAAGCAGCCGTTGTTCTTTGAGGCGGCTTAACACCTCTTTGGCGATGTAGCGCCCTACCTGCTGGACCTCCATGGAGTGGGTGAGGCGCGTGCGCACCGCCGCGTTACGTTCAAGGGGGAAGACCTGGGTTTTCTGCTGTAAACGGCGGATGGCCGCAGAGTTGATGATTCGCCCGCGATCGCTCTCGAAAATACGCAGGATCTCATGCTCGCTTTTGGGTCCCTGCGGCGAGCGATAACGCCGTTGCCAGTTAATTTTTTTGCGAAAATCGATCGATGACATGGGCTCTCCTGCGCGGAAAATGCGTTTCCCCTGAAGCGCATGATAGACTATGCCTCTAATCATGGCACATCGCGAGTAAATCTATGAAAATCGGTATTATTGGAGCAATGGAAGAAGAAGTTACGCTGCTGCGTGACAAAATTGAGAACCGTCAGACCCTCTCCCTGGGTGGCTGTGAGATCTACACCGGCCTGCTGAACGGAACTGAAATTGCTCTGCTGAAATCGGGTATCGGTAAAGTGGCTGCCGCGCTGGGCGCAACGCTGCTGCTGGAGCGCTGCAAGCCGGACGTGATTATCAATACCGGCTCTGCGGGCGGCCTGGCCCCTACCCTGAAAGTCGGCGATATCGTGGTGTCCGACGAAGCGCGCTATCACGATGCGGACGTCACCGCTTTTGGATATGAATTCGGGCAGCTGCCCGGCTGTCCGGCGGGCTTTAAGGCCGACGAGAAGCTGGTTGCCGCGGCAGAGAGCTGCATCGCAGAGTTGAACCTCAATGCCGTGCGCGGCCTGATCGTCAGCGGCGATGCCTTTATCAACGGCTCGGTTAACCTGGCGAAGATCCGCCACAACTTCCCGCAGGCTATTGCCGTTGAGATGGAAGCCACCGCTATCGCCCACGTCTGCCACAACTTTAAGGTGCCGTTTGTGGTGGTTCGCGCCATCTCCGACGTGGCGGATCAGCAGTCCCACCTGAGCTTTGACGAGTTCCTCGTTGTGGCGGCCAAACAGTCCAGCCTGATGGTTGAGACGCTGGTGCAGAAGCTGGCGCGTGGTTAAAACGCTCTTTGCCCTGCTACTGCTGGCACCGGCGTGGCTCTTTGCCGCGCCGCGTGTTATCTCCCTCTCCCCCGCCAATACCGAACTGGCCTTTGCCGCCGGTATTACGCCGGTTGGCGTCAGCAGCTATTCAGACTATCCCCCCGAAGCGGCCTCTATCGAGCAGGTAGCCACCTGGCAGGGGATGAACGTCGAGCGTATCCTGGCGCTGAAGCCCGACCTGGTGCTGGCCTGGCGCGGCGGCAATGCCGAACGCCAGGTCAATCAGCTTGCCTCACTGGGTATCCGGGTGTTGTGGATCGATGCCGTTAGCATTGAGCAGCTGGCGCAGGCCCTGCGCAATCTTGCCCCCTTTAGCCCAACGCCCGAAAAAGCCGAACAGGCCGCCCAGCAGTTGCTTAGTGACTATGCCGCGTTAAAAGCAACCTACGGGGCAGTGCCCAAAAAGCGCGTCTTTTTACAGTTCGGCAGCCAGCCGCTCTTCACCACCGGCGCAGGCTCGCTGCAAAACCAGGTGCTGGAGCTTTGCGGCGGCGAGAATATCTTCGCCGCCAGCCGGGTGCCCTGGCCGCAGGTGAGCCGTGAACAGGTGCTAATGCGCCAGCCGCAGGCCATTGTCGTGGCCGGCGATGTGGGCGAGATTCCGAAAATAGAGCAGTACTGGCACAGCCAGTTAAAAATTCCGGTAATTCCCCTTCACAGCGACTGGTTTGAGCGTGCAAGCCCGCGTATTATCCTCGCCGCAAAACAGCTCTGCGCCGCACTTGCCCAGAGTCACTAATCACTTTCGGGGTTTAAAGGATGCTCGTTTACTGGCTGGATATTCTCGGTACAGCCGTTTTCGCGATTTCCGGCGTTCTGCTGGCCGGAAAGTTACGCATGGATCCCTTTGGCGTCCTGGTGCTGGGGGTAGTTACCGCCGTCGGGGGTGGTACCATCCGCGATATGGCGCTGGCTCATGGCCCGGTGTTTTGGGTAAAAGATCCTACCGATCTGGTAGTGGCGATGGTCACCTGCCTGCTGACTATTGTGCTGGTGCGCCAGCCGCGTCGCCTGCCGAAGTGGATCCTGCCGGTGCTGGATGCCGTGGGGCTGGCGGTATTCGTCGGGATTGGCGTCAATAAAGCCTTTATGGCGGGCGCAGGGCCGTTAGTTGCCATCTGCATGGGGGTGGTCACCGGCGTAGGCGGCGGGATTATCCGCGATATCCTGGCCCGCGAAGTGCCGATGATTTTGCGCACGGAGATTTACGCCACGGCCTGTATTGTCGGCGGTATCGTACACGCGACGGCCTGGTATACGTTTGCGGTTCCGCTGGAGAGCGCTGCAATGCTGGGAATGGTGGTAACCCTGGTTATCCGGCTGGCGGCCATTCGCTGGCACTTAAAACTGCCGACCTTCGCGCTGGATGAAAACCAAAGGTAAGAAAAGCAAAACGGTAACCCTGGGGTTACCGTTTTTAGTGCATCAGATGCTGAAGGAAGAGCCGCACCCGCAGGTGCTTTTCGCGTTCGGGTTAGTCACCACGAAGCGAGAACCTTCCAGACCCTCGGTATAATCTACCGCGCCGCCCACCAGATACTGCAGGCTCATCGGATCAACGACCAGGGCAACGCCCTGCTTTTCGATGGTCATGTCGCCATCGTTGATCTGATCGTCAAAAGTAAATCCGTACTGGAAGCCGCTGCAGCCGCCGCCGGTAATATATACGCGTAATTTCAGCGCCGGGTTATCTTCGTCGGCAATCAGGTCTTTCACTTTTTTGGCTGCTGCTTCAGTAAATTGCAGCGGCAGCGCGATGTCATCACTCATTTTATGCTCCCATGAATACTGCTATCGGGTTAAAAATCACCCAATTCTTGTTGTCATTATCTAATACCCTGGTATAGCAATCAAGTATTCTGCTCCGCCTCCTGCTTCGCGAGGGTGCGCGCCAGAATGGTGGAGTATAGCGGTTTACCGCCCAGGAATTGGGCTAATAGTGTCGCGCCGAGACAGGTAATGATCATTGGCAAAATGAGCTGATAATTGTCAGTCATTTCCAGAACCAGCACAATTCCGGTAAGCGGCGCCCGCACCGACGCGGCCAGCAGCGCCCCCATACCGGCGATGGCAAAGGTGCCTGCCTCCAGGTGATAACCGGGGAAATTGGCGGCCGCAGCCATGCCAAATGCCGTACCCAGCAGGGTGCCGAGCGCCAGCATCGGGGCGAAAATGCCCCCCGGTGCGCCGGACGAGAAGCAGAGCAGCGTGGTAATAGTCCGGGCGACAAACAGAAACAGCAGCAGCCCCACGCTGTAATGGCCCGCCGCCGCAAGAGGGATCAGGCCAAAGCCGCCGCCCGCCGCTTCCGGCTCAATCAGCCCGAGGATGCCACACAGCCCGCCAATTAGGCCGCCCACCAGCACCCACTTAGTGACGTTGCCGCCGTGGATGCGCTGGAACATATCCTGAGTGCGCAGCACCAGGGTGTTGAACAGTGGCCCCACCACGCCAAAAATCATCCCCAGAACCAGGTAGAGCCACAGTGTGTTGACCGGCGCGTTGGTGAGTTTCCCCACCTCGATCACCGCCCCTTCGCCATTGAAAATGCGAAAGACGATGCTCGACATGATCACCCCGGTAAAGACCGCTTTGATGGAGACCAGGTTATAGCGAAACTGCGGGCGCATCTCTTCGATGATAAATAAGATCCCCGCCAGCGGGGCGTTAAAGGCGGCGGAGAGGCCAGCGGCAGCCCCGGTGGCCAGCAGGGTGTGGCGCCCCTCGGCGCTTTTCAGGCGGAAGATATCCACCACCATGCGCCCGACGTTGCCGCCCAGCTGTACCGTTGGCCCTTCACGACCCAGCACCATACCGGCGCCCAGGGTGCCCATCCCGCCGATAAATTTCACCGGCAGCACGCGCCACCAGCGCACCGGGCGCAGCTCCTCCAGCGCGCCTTCAATTTCAGGAATACCGGATCCACCCGCCTCCGGGGCGAATTTGCGCACCAGAAAATAACCCACCATTGCGAGCAGGCCTGAGAGCACGAAAGCCAGCGGCCAGACGAGGGCGCTGTCCGTCCAGCCCGTCAGGATGCCCACGCGCCAGCTAATCACGGCGTTGACCGCTTTTTCAAAGGCGATACCCACCAGCCCGGCGAGGGTGCCCACCACGGCGGCCAGCAGTAAGATCGCCAGCGGCGTTTTATCGCGGTTCAGCAAACGGCGCAGCCCTACCCGGCGCCGTAGTCGGGCAAATTTCAGCATCTCGGAAGTATGATTTTCAGTTTTCATAAGGTGATTTTGTCGGGTCATCACAAATTGCAGGGCGCCATTTTAAAGGGCGAACCGGCTCGCGTCGCACCAATTTAATTAATGATTGTAATGAATCCGCCGGCAAAACGTTCATAAGCTCCGGCGGATGCCTTAGAATAGCGGGCTAACTCTTTTTCTACGAATCAGGAATGACGCCATGAGCAAGTCAGAAACGCTTTACAGCGCAGCCCGCGAACTGATCCCGGGCGGTGTTAACTCCCCAGTACGCGCTTTTACCGGCGTGGGCGGTACGCCGCTGTTTATCGAACGCGCAGACGGTGCTTACCTGTATGACGTGGATGGTAAAGCCTATATCGACTACGTCGGCTCCTGGGGCCCGATGGTGCTGGGTCACAACCACCCGTCCATCCGTAACGCGGTAATTGAAGCCGCCCAGCGCGGCCTGAGCTTTGGCGCCCCGACCGAGATGGAGGTCAAAATGGCCGCCCTGGTCACCGAGCTGGTGCCGACCATGGATATGGTACGTATGGTGAACTCGGGTACAGAGGCTACCATGAGCGCCATTCGCCTGGCGCGCGGTTTTACCGGCCGCGATAAAATCATCAAGTTTGAAGGCTGTTACCACGGCCACGCTGACTGCCTGCTGGTTAAAGCGGGCTCCGGCGCGCTGACCCTTGGCCAGCCGAACTCCCCGGGCGTTCCGGCAGATTTCGCGAAGCACACCCTCACCTGCACCTATAACGATCTCGACTCCGTGCGCGCCGCCTTTGAGCAGTATCCGCAGGAGATCGCCTGTATCATCGTTGAGCCGGTGGCGGGCAACATGAACTGCATTCCACCGCAGCCGGACTTCCTGCCGGGCCTGCGCGCCCTGTGCGACGAGTTCAACGCGCTGCTGATTATCGACGAAGTGATGACCGGCTTCCGCGTCGCGCTGGCGGGGGCGCAGTCTTACTACGACGTAGTGCCAGATCTGACCTGCCTTGGCAAAATCATCGGTGGCGGCATGCCGGTTGGCGCTTTCGGCGGCCGTAAAGAGGTGATGGACGCGCTGGCCCCCACTGGCCCGGTTTACCAGGCGGGCACCCTCTCCGGTAACCCGATCGCCATGGCGGCCGGTTTCGCCTGCTTAACCGAAGTGGCCCAGCCGGGGATCCATGAAACGCTGACCGAGCGCACCACCCAGCTGGCGAACGGCCTGCTGGAGGCGGCACAGGAGGCGGGTATTCCGCTGGTGGTTAACCATGTGGGCGGTATGTTCGGCATCTTCTTTACCGACGCGGCCACCGTGACCTGCTATCAGGACGTGGTGAAGTGCGACGTCGAACGCTTTAAGCGCTTCTTCCACCTGATGCTGGAAGAGGGTGTCTATCTGGCGCCATCGGCCTTTGAGGCAGGCTTTATGTCCGTGGCGCACAGCGAAGAGGATATCAATAACACTATCGATGCGGCGCGTAAGGTGTTTGCGAAGCTTTAAGGTTTGGTGCGGGCTGATGCCCTCACCCCGGCCCTCTCCCACAGGGAGAGGGAGAAAACATTAAAAAAGGCAGCTTAGCTGCCTTTTTGCTTTTACCTTGCCCTCACCCCGCCCCCTCCTTTAGTGCGAGGGGCAAACATTAAAAAAGGCAGCTTAGCTGCCTTTTTGCTTTTATTAGCGGCTCTGCTTTCTCAGCAGATAAATAAAGTAAGGCGCGCCGATAAAGGTTGAGAGCAGTCCGGCCGGGATTTGATACGGGAAGAGCACCATGCGCCCGCACCAGTCGGCAAAGACCAGCAGGATCCCGCCGGTTAACGCCGACATCACGATATGCGGCATAGTCCGGCGAAAGCCCATCATGCGCGCAATATGCGGCGCCATCAGGCCGATAAAGCTCAGCGGACCAATGGTCATGGTGGCGGTGGCCGTCAGGCAGGCTGCCAGCAGCAGCAGAGCGATGCGCGATGGGGTCAGCGCCATCCCCACAGAACGGGCGGTGTCGCCGCCCAGCGGCAGTACCGTCAGCCAGCGGCGGCAGAGCGGCACAATCGCCAGCAACACCACCAGCGCGAGGCCGGTGCTGACCACCTGTGGCGTGGAGGCGTTGTAGGTCGAGCCCGCAAGCCAGGTAAGGATCTGCGCCATCCGCGGATCGCCGCTCGCCTGGAGCATCATCAGCAGCATGGTAAAGGCGGTGCTGAGCGCCATCCCCGCCAGCAGCATACGGTGAGGAGAGAAGCCCCCGCGCCCGGCGGCGAGCATAATGATCAGCAGCGTGGCCGCCGCGCCGAGACTGCCGGCAGGCATCAGCCAGCCGAAGGCATTTCCCGGCACAAAGAAGAGCATCAGCACCACGCCGAACGCCGCGCCGGAGCTGATGCCGAGTACTTCCGGGCTCGCCATCGGGTTACCCGTCAGGCGCTGGATAATGCAGCCCGCTACCGCCAGCATCACCCCGGCAATCAGCGCCGACATCACCCGCGGCCAGCGCCACGGCATCAGCTCATCGAGCATCGCCCCGCTCGCCCAGTGCCAGCCTTCGGCGTTGCGGCCAAAGGTCAGCGCCGCGGTTACCGCCAGCAGCAGCACCAGGCCACCCGCGAGGGCGTACCAGAGCACATGCTGGCGTTCGCTATAGATCTTATCGCCAGCGTTCATCGCCGGGGCGTTCATGCTGCGCAGACGCGGTAACAGCCACAGTAGCAGCGGCGCGCCAATGATTGCCGTCACCGAGCCGGTAGAGACCTCCATCCAGGCGCGGGTCAGCCATAAGATGATCTGATCCGAGAGCCACAGGATCAGGGCACCAATCAGCGGGGCCAGCAGCAGCCGGCTCAGCAGGCGGCGCGCGCCGAGCATTTTCGCCAGCAGCGGGGCAAAGAGGCCGATAAAACCGATGATCCCGACGGCATTGACCAGCAGAGCGCTGATCACGATCGCCAGCGTCAGCGCCGCCAGCCGCGCCAGCGACAGCGCCAGCCCGAGATTACGCGCCACGCCGTCGTCGAGCCCCATCAGGGTGAGCGGACGCAGCAGCAGCAGCGTTAAGAGCACGCCGCCGAGCAGCTGCGGCCACAGGCTCTGCACGATGTTCCAGTCTGTCTGGGTGAGCGTGCCGGTGCTCCAGAGGAACATGCTTTGCAGTTCGTCATGGTGGAAGAGCACCAGCAGTTGATTGATGGCCCCGCAGTAGAGGCTGACCACCAGCCCGGCGAGGATCAGCGTCACCGGCGAGAGGCGCTTGCCCCAGGCAACGCCAAAGACGATCGCGCCAACAATACAGGCGCCGGCCAGGGCGGCAAACTGCGGGGTCAGGCTTCCGGGCAGCGCCCAGAGGGTCGCGACCGTGATCCCGAGCTGCGCCCCGGTAGCCACGCCGAGCGTGGTCGGCTCCGCCAGCGGG
>DKMV01000336.1:8552-9352 GCA_002469605.1 Leclercia sp. UBA7405 | reverse complement strand
CGGGTTACGCAGCACCTGCTGAAAGAGCACGCCCACCAGCCCCAGCCCTGCCCCCACCAGCAGTGAAATCACCAGCCGCGGCAGCAGGCTGTAGTGGAAAATCATCTCCCGGATATCGTCGATATCCGGCGCGGTTAGCGCGCTGCCCCAGCGGGCGCGGGGCAGCGCGATATTTAAATTGTTCCAGGTCAGGCCGAGCGCGAACACAAAGAGCGCGGCCAGCAGCAGCGCCGGTAGCAGGCTTATCCGTGATTTCATGCCTTGCCTCCCATGGCGTTATCCAGCACCCGGGCAAAGTGCATGGCGGAGAGGGTCGCGCCGTAAAACCAGACCGCCGGCGCGCGCATAAAGCTCCCCTGACGGACAAAAGGCATCGATTGCCAGAGCGGGGTTTTCATTAGTGCCTGCATATCGCGCTCGTTGCCGTGGTCAAAACAGAGCACGTCCACGTCGCGAAACGCCGCCAGCCTGTCGATACCGATGGCGGTGCTGCCCCAGAAGGTCATCTCCCCCTCCCAGGCGTTTTTAATGCCGTAGCGGTCCAGCACCTCCTGGAAGAGGCAGTTTTTGCCGAACACCAGCACGTGGCGGGCATCCAGCAGGGTTACCATCAGCAGCGGCCGCTCGCCGCGCCCGGCAAAACGGGGCTTGTAGCTGTCGATAACGCTGTCGAAATGGTCGAGGTGCTGACGGGCAGCGGCCTCCATGTTCAGCAACTGCGCCATCTCGTTCAGAGAATGGCGCGCCTGTGCGAGCGGGGCTTTGCCGTCGCTAAAGGAGAACCCGCGGCCGGGCGCAAT
>DKMV01000336.1:0-8480 GCA_002469605.1 Leclercia sp. UBA7405 | reverse complement strand
ACCAGACCAGATACGAAGGCTTCATCTGGGTCAGCAGTTCAAGATTAGGTTCTGTACGCAGGCCGATGTCGATAACCGAATCGGGCAGGCCGGGCTCGTTCACCCACAGCCGGTAGTTGGGAATATCGGCCACGCCGTAAGGGGTGATGCCGAGCGCGAGCAACAGCTCAACCGGCAGCCATTCAAGGGCGACAATACGGTGGGGATCGATGTTGGCGGCGGCATGGGCGGTGCCCATTTTCCACAGCAGCGGCGACAGGGCCATGGCCGTTAACAGCCGACGGCGGCTAATCATAATGTCAGACATCAGTAAACAAAGCTCACCGGTGCCGCCCCGGCAGGGTGCGGCAGAATGCCCATTGGAATGCCGTAAATGGTTTCCAGGGTTTCACTGCACATCAGTTCGGACGGCGTGCCCTGGGCAATCATCTCCCCGCCGCGCAGCGCCACCAGATAATCGCAGTAGCGCGCGGCCATATTGATATCGTGCAGCACGGCGATCACGGTTAGGCCCCGCTGCTGGCTTAAGCGGTGCACCAGCGCCAGCACGTCCACCTGATGGGCGATATCCAGCGCGGAGGTGGGCTCATCCAGCAGCAGGCAGCGGCTGTCCTGGGCCACCAGCATCGCGATCCACGCCCGCTGGCGTTCCCCGCCGGAGAGGCTGTCCACCAGACGGTGCGCCAGCGGCTTTAACCCCACCAGGGCGATCGCCTCTTCTACTTTTTCACGGTCGGCCACGCCAAAACGCCCCAGCGCCCCGTGCCACGGATAACGTCCAATAGCCACCAGTTCACGCACCGTCATCCCTTCGGCCTGCGGCAGCTGCTGCGGCAGATAGGCCACCTTGCGGGCAAACGCCTTGCTGTTCCAGCTCTCCAGCGGCTGCCCGTCCAGCAGAATATCCCCTTCTGAGGGCGGCTGATGGCGGCCCAGCATTTTCAGTAAGGTGGATTTGCCGGAGCCGTTATGGCCAATCAGGCCTGTCACTTTGCCAGCGGGAAAGGTCAGCGAGAGCGGATGCAGCAGCGTGCGCCCGGGCACGCGAAAGGAGGTAGCGTTGAGCGAAAAGGTTGTATCGGATTGCGTTTTGTTATCCTGCATCGTAGCCAACTTAGTAAAAGGGCACGAAGAACCGTGCCCAAATTTAACGATTAGAAGCTGAAGGTCGCGGTGGCGACAACCTGGCGTTCAGCGCCCCAGAAGCAGCCGTAGGTGTTGAAGCAGCTGGAGACGTATTCACGATCGAACAGGTTGTTGACGTGCAGCGCCACGTTGGAGCCCGCCATACCGACGCGCGCCAGATCGTAACGGACCAGCGCATCCACCACGGTGTAGCTACCCACCTTGAAGCTGTTCGCCGGATCGCCATAGCTGGAGCCGGAGTAACGAGCGCCCGCACCCAGGGTCAGGCCGGAGAGCGCGCCCTCATAGAGGGTGTAATCCGTCCACAGGGAGGCCATATGTTTTGGCACCTGCGCAGGGGTATTGCCTTTGTAGTTGGTGTCGGTGGTGTATTCCGCATCCGTATAGGTGTAAGAGCCCACCAGGTTAACGCTTGCAGAGAGCGCGGCTTTCGCTTCCAGTTCGACGCCACGGGAACGCACCTCACCGCCGTCAACCGAGAAGATCGAACCACCCGGGTCACCCATCAGGTTGTTGGTTTTGGTCAGGTCATACAGCGCACCCGTCAGCACAATCGGACGATCCTGCGGAACGTATTTCACACCCACTTCGTACTGCTTGCCTTTTGACGGGGCAAAAGGTTTACCCTGCGCGTCCGTCTGTGAGGAGGGCTCAAAGGATTCGCTGTAGCTGAAGTACGGCGTTACGCCGTTCGCAAACAGGTAGTTAACGCCGCCGCGCCAGGTAAACTGATTGTCATCGCGGTTGGCGGTGGTGTTGAAAACGCGGTTTAAGGAGTCCTGTTCAGACCAGTCGTAACGGCCGCCCAGGGTTACCAGCACTTTATCCCACTGGGCCTGATCCTGAACATATACACCGGTCTGCTTCTGCTTGTTCAGCACCTGATAGGCACCGGACGGCCCAGGATGCGCGCCAAAGTCGAAGTCGCCGCGGTCGAGGTTGTAGATGTCAGAGGGTGCGACGGCACCGGCATAGCCAAACCAGGAGTCGATATCGTTACGCATGCGCATGAAATCAACGCCGGTCAGCAGGGTGTGATCAATATCGCCGGTGGCGAACTTGCTCTGCAGCTGGGTATCAACCGCGAAGTTCTCCAGCTTCTCTTTATCAATCACGTACTGACGGGTCAGGGTGTGGCCCCACTGTGACTGCGGCACGCTGGCGCACGGGCTGCTGGCCGGATTGCTGGAATAGAGCGGATCGGAACACATGCCGTAGCCGTACACGCTGTTCTGCGCGACTTTGTTCTGCGCGTACCGCAGGTTCTGGCGCACGGTAAAGGTGTTGTTGAATTCGTGATCGAAGCTGTAACCCACCATCTTCTCATTACGCGAGTAGGTGTTGTTGTTCGCCCCTTCGTTGAAATCGGTCGGCAGGCGCTTGCCGTTTGGCAGCTTGTCTACCGTTCCCTCTTTTGGCAGCCAGCCGTAGTAGCCAGTCTCCGGCTCGTTCTGGAAGTAAGAGAGGAAGGTAAAGTTGGTTTTGTCATCCGGACGCCAGCTGAAGGACGGCGCGATGGCGTAACGCTGCTCTTCTGCACCCTTCTGCTGGGCGTTAGCGGAGCGCGCCAGGCCGGTTAAACGGTAAGAGTAAACGCCGTCGTCATCCAGCGCATCGCTGAAGTCAAACCCGGTCTGGAACAGGCTGTCGGTACCCGCTTTAAACTGGATCTCTTTCAGCGGCTCCGTGGTCGGGCGCTTGCTGACCATATTCAGCAGGCCGCCAGGGTTGCTCTTTCCGTACAGGACGGAAACCGGTCCGCGCATCACTTCTGCGCGCTCCAGCATATAAGGGTCGATCACCGCGTCGTTATAGAAGTTGCCCTGCATCTTCAGGCCGTTCAGATAGTTATTCTGACTCTGGCCGTCGGCGGCGAAACCGCGAATGATCAGGTAATCATAGGTGTTGGACGCACCGCGGGTGCCTACGGCAACGCCGGGGGTGTAGCTGAGCGCCTCTTTCACCGACTTAGGCTGATGGAGCGCCATCTCTTCAGCGGTCACCACGGAAACGGACTGCGGCACCTTCTCAATGGAGGTATCGGTCTTGGTACCGGTTGCCGACTGGCGTGCCGCAATGGTCGCCGCCGGGCCCCATGCGCTCTCCTGTGGAGCAGGCGCGGCGGTAACGGTGATGGTTTCTTCTTTTTTCGGGGTTTCAGCAGCCTGAGCGTAAGCAGACATGCCGCTAACCGCTGTGGCTACAACAACTGCGATTTTACGCAGTGAAGAATGCATTGGCTGAGCAGTTTTTGAAAGCGCCATTGGTATATCTCTGAGAAAGAGTGAATGATAACGTAAACGAGAATTATTATTATGACCGCAGCATATTATGCGAAACGCTGGCGGCATAGCAAGCAAATAGCGGCCCCACGGATATTAAGGGGATAATAAGTAATCAAGAGAAACCATGGGGTTAAAACGAGGGAAAAGCGGGGTTAGAAAAATGTTGGTCAGAGGTGAAAGAATCCCCTCTCCCGCAGGAGAGGGGAACAGGCAGATTAGTTACCGCCGAACATATCTTTGATCCAGCCCGCGACGCCGTCGCTCTCTTTTTTCTCAGGCTGCTGTTGTTGCTGCTGCTGCTGCGGCTGCTGCGGCTGAGAAGAATGGTCAAACGGATTGCCCGTCGGCTCCGGCGCGGCCTGCTGGCAGAGGGAATCCGGGTTGCTGGTCCAGACCGGAACGCGACGCATCCCGCCGCCGCAGATGAAGTTACCGCCCTCATCCACGCCCATATCAACCACGTCTTCCGGCGGGGTCATCACTAACGGCACCGGCGACTGGTTAGCCAGATAACGCTGGTAGATAGACATCGCACCGCTGGCACCGTACAGCTTGGTCGGCTGGTTGTTATCGCGGCCAACCCAGGTGATCACCACTTCACGCCCGTCGATACCGGCGAACCAGGTATCGACGTTGTTGTTGGTGGTACCGGTTTTACCCGCCAGATGCAGGCCCGGATACTTCGCTCCCAGTTGACGACCGGTACCGCGCTGCACAACCTGCTGCATGGTCCAGAGCGTCATATAGGCCGCCTGGGCCGGTACTGCACGCTCCGCCTGCGGGAAGCTCTGATACAGCACCTTACCGTCTTCGGCGATCACCGAGCGCAGCGCCGAAAGCGTCGCGCGGTTACCGCCGCTGGCGATGGTCTGGAACGCCTGCGCCACTTCAATCGGCGTCAGGTTGAGGGCACCGAGGATCATCGCCGGAACCGGATGCAGCTGATTCTTCGGCACGCCCAGCTTCTGCCAGGTATCAACGATTGCCGGCAGGCCGAGGGCCATCCCGAGGTTTACCGTCGGCACGTTCATCGAGCGGGTCAGCGCATCCACCAGCATCACCTGACCGCTGAACTGACGATCGTCGTTCTGCGGGGACCACACCTGGCCGTTAGGCTGGCGCAGGGAGATAGGCGCATCGGCAATCCAGGTGTTCAGTCGGTACTGATTCGGCTGGCTCAGGGCGGTAAGATAGGTCGCCGGTTTCGCCAGCGAGCCGATAGAGCGGCGCGCCTGCATGGCACGGTTGTAGCCCGCAAATTGCGGCTCCGCCCCGCCGACCATCGCCCGCACTTCGCCGCTGAAGCGGTCAACCACTACCATCGCGGTTTCGAGATCGCTCAGCTTGCGCTGCTTCTTCAGAACCGGAATCCCCTCAACCGCCGCTTTTTCTGCCGCGTCCTGCGCCACCGAGTCAAAGGTGGTGAAGATCTTCACGCCGGAGAGATCTTTCACTTTGTCGCCGAGCTTGGCCTGCAGCTCCTGGCGCACCATCTGCATAAAGGCAGGCTGCGGAGAGATAACGCCGCCGCGCGGCTGTACGCCCAGCGGACGCGCGCTCAGCATCTCGTACAGCTCCTGGTCGATCACCTGCTGCTGTTGCAGCAGACGCAGAACCAGGTTACGACGCTCCAGCGCCAGCTTCGGGTTACGCCACGGGTTATAGATCGAGGCCCCTTTCACCATCCCCACCAGCAGCGCCTGCTGGTCGAGGCTCAGTTCTTCTACCGGGCGGCCAAAGTAGTACAGGCTCGCCAGCGGGAAGCCGCGGATTTCGTTGTCGCCGCTCTGACCGAGGTAGACCTCGTTCATGTAGAGCTCAAGAATGCGGTCTTTGCTGTAGCGGGCATCCATCAGCACCGCCATATACGCTTCGTTGGCCTTACGCCAGTAGGAGCGCTCGCTGGAGAGGAACAGGTTCTTCACCAGCTGCTGGGTCAGGGTACTCGCCCCCTGCACCGTACGCCCGGCGGTGAGGTTAGCCAGCACCGCACGGCCGATGGAGTAGAGACTTACGCCGTCGTGCTCGTAGAAGTGGCGGTCTTCGGTGGCCAGCAGGGTATCGACCAGCAGATCCGGGAAGCCGTTACGCGCCACAAACAGGCGCTGCTCGCCGTTTGGCGACGAGAGCATGGTGATCAGGCGCGGATCGAGACGGAAGAAGCCGAACTGACGGTCGTTCTCCATGTTCTCGATGGTTTCCAGCCGATCGCCGTCAAAGGTCAGACGCGCACGCACCTGCCCCTCTTTGCTGTCCGGGAAGTCGAACGGACGGCGGATCATTTCGATGCTTTTCGCCTGGACGGTAAACTCGCCCGGGCGGGTCATCTTAGTGACCTGACGATACTGGGTGGCCTCCAGCAGCTTGACCATCTCGTTCTTGCTGATGGACATATCCGGCTCAAGATTCACCATCCGGCCATAGACGGCCGCCGGCAGCTGCCAGACCTTACCGTCGATACGGCTGCGGATCTTCTGGTCCAGATAGACGCCGTAAATCGCCAGCAGTACCACAAAAACAATAAACAGCTTCAGCAATAGCCAGAACCAGCCGCGTTTCCCACGAGGCTTACGCCCTTTGCCTTTTCCTTTGCGCGGCATCGGTTCTTCATCCTCATAATCGTCTTCATACTCATCGTCGCGATCCTCATTTCTGAGGCGGCGACGGCTTACTTTCTCTTTCGCCGGACGCGAAGGTTTCCCTTTACGTCCAATCGGCTCGCGGTCATTCCCCGCCATGCTTTTTCTCCGCAACTTTCAGGCGCAACGGCCTGATTCTCAGTTCTTGCTCCGAAAGGAGAAAGAAGAAATCTCTCAAAATAAATAGCAGGACGTTTATGTCATAAACGTCTTTCGCGTTTTCTCCCTCTCCCGTGGAAGAGGGCTGGGGTGCGGGCATCAGCCGCCCGGTTCACGAATATTTCTTGGTCCGCCGCGTCGGTGCGGTGTTTGCCGGATCGTCCGGCCAGACATGTTTGGGATAACGCCCTTTCATCTCCTTTTGCACCTCGCGGTAGCTTCCTGCCCAGAAGGCGCTCAAATCGCGCGTGATCTGCAGCGGACGCTGGGCCGGTGAAAGCAGCTCAAGCACCAGCGGCACGCGCCCCTGGGCAATCGCCGGATTCGTGGCCTCACCGAACATCTCCTGCATTCTTACCGCCAGCGCGGGCGGATTATCCTCATGATAACGAATGGCTATCCGGCTGCCGGTGGGCACAGTGTAATGCTCCGGCAGCAAAGTCTCCAGCCGTTGGCGTGTTGTCCAGTCGGTTAAATTTTGTAACGCCGCCTTCACATCAAGCGCCTTCAGCGCGCGCAGGGAGTGTACGCCACCCATTTGCGGCAGTAACCAGCTTTCGAGGTTTGCCAGCAGCGAGGCCTCATCCACCGCAGGCCACTCATACTCCGGCAGCCAGCGGGCGGCACATTCAAGCCGAATGCGATACTGTTCGGCATCCGAGCTCCAGTTAAGCACACCCAGGCCTTTATCGCGGATCCCGTTCAGCATCGCCCGGTGCAGCTCCTCTTCCGAGGGCTTCGCCAGCGGTTTGACGCTCAGGGTCAGGCGGCCAATCTGCGCCCGGCGCAGCGCCTTCAGGGTGCCCTGGGCCTCGTCCCACTCCACGGTATCCGACTGTTCCACCAGCTGCGGACAGGCGCTTACCAGAGCCTCTATATCCACGGCGATGGCCAGCAGGATCCGCGCATCCGGTGACTGGTTGCCCTGCAACAGCAGCGGTGCAAACAGCCATTCGTGCCGGGTAAGGCCATCTTCCCGATCCAGCATCGCCCCCATGCCGTTCGCCAGCTGGTAGCGGCCGTCCAGCCCGCGCCGCCGCGCCAGACGATCCGGAAACGCGTGGGCTAACAGGGCCGGAATACGATCCGCATCCGGTGCGCCGCCGTGGCTGTTCAGCCGCCTGCAGAGCGTACGCGCCCGCTGCTGCCAGCCCGGCTGGTTGCGCGAGAAAGCGGCCGCCAGATCGCTGGCCGCCCCGCGCGGGGGCTCCTCAAGGATAGCCGCCAGTTTCGCCGCCGTGGCAATTTCGTCATCGCCTTTTGCGGCGGCCAGCATCGCGGCCAGGCGCGGATCGTTGCCCAAAGCCGCCATCTTCTGCCCGTGGGCAGTCAGCCGGCCCCCCTCCAGTGCTCCAAGGCGGGTTAGCAGCGCGCGGGCGGCGGCGAGGTTCACGGCGGGCGGGCTGTCCAGCCAGCAGAGCTGGGCGGGATCCTGACAGCCCCACTGTAAGAGTTCGAGCAGCAGGCCGCAGAGGTCGCTTTGCATGATTTCCGGCGTGCCCTGCGCCGCGGCGCGCTCCGCCTGTTCAAAGGGGAGCAGATGCAGGCAGATGCCGGGCTCAAGACGCCCTGCACGCCCGGCACGCTGGGTCATCGAGGCCTGGCTGACGCGCTGGGTGATTAAGCGGGTAAGGCCATTGCGCGGATCGAACTGGGCGACGCGCTCCTGGGCGGTATCCACCACCAGCCGGATCCCTTCAATGGTCAGGCTGGTTTCGGCGATATTGGTCGCCAGCACCACTTTGCGCTGCCCGGCGGGCGGCGGCAATATCGCTTTACGCTGCTCGGCAAGGGTTAAGGCGCCATACAGCGGGCAGAGCAGCACATCGCTGCCCACGCGCCCTGCCAAATGCTCCTGCACCCGCTGGATCTCCCGGGTGCCCGGCAAAAAGAGCAGCAGCGAGCCGCTCTTCTGGCGCAGCAGTTCCGCAGTCGCCACCGCGACGGCCTCTTCGAAGCGCAGCTGAGGCGACAGCGACTGGTAGCGCCTCTCCACCGGGAAGGAGCGCCCCTCGGAGGCGATCGCCGGCGCGTCCGGCAGCAGTTTTTGCAGACGATCGTTATCAAGGGTGGCGGACATGATCAGCAGCCTAAGATCGTCCCGCAGCCCCTGCTGCACATCCAGCAGCAGCGCCAGGGCCAGATCTGCCTGCAGGCTGCGCTCGTGAAACTCATCGAGGATCACCAGCCCAACGCCTGCCAGTTCCGGATCCTGCTGCAGCATGCGGGTGAGGATCCCCTCGGTGACCAC
>DKMV01000074.1:372-4267 GCA_002469605.1 Leclercia sp. UBA7405 | reverse complement strand
ACGTTCACCGCAGCGGGGTGAACATAAAGCAGTGGAGCCGTAGTGAACGGAACTATTCCACCGCCATAAAAAAGTTATAAAAAATAATTAAATCGCCGCATCATCCTCTTCCCCGGTACGAATACGAATCACCCGCGCCACGTCGAAGACAAAAATCTTCCCATCCCCGATCTTCCCGGTCTGGGCCGTACGAATAATAGTATCCACACAGGTCTCAACGATATCGTCACTCACCACGATCTCAATTTTCACCTTCGGCAGAAAGTCCACCATATACTCCGCGCCGCGATACAGCTCGGTGTGGCCCTTCTGGCGACCAAAGCCTTTCACTTCAGTTACCGTCATCCCTGTGATGCCAACTTCCGCCAGCGCTTCACGTACATCATCCAGTTTGAAAGGTTTAATAATCGCGTCAATTTTTTTCATGGTGGGTCCTTAAACTCGTACCTGTGAGCAGCCTCGTAATCGGTTGCTCACAGTATCATACCAGGCGGAAAGTACGGTATTACTCTTTAAAATCGTTCGCTTCCAGCTCATGGCGGGAGAGCAGCTTATAAAATTCGGTGCGGTTACGCCCGGCCATGCGCGCCGCGTGGGTCACGTTACCTTTAGTAATCTGCAGCAGCTTACGCAGGTAGTTGAGCTCGAACTGATTGCGCGCTTCGACGAAGGTTGGCAGCGCCGTGTTCTCCCCTTCCAGCGCCTGTTCAACCAGCGCATCGCCGATCACCGGCGAGGAGGTAAGCGCCACGCACTGCTCAATCACGTTCACCAGCTGACGCACGTTGCCCGGCCAGCTGGCGGTCATCAGCCGCTTCATGGCATCGGTGGAAAAGGCGCGCACAAAGGGCTTATGGCGTTCGGCGGACTGGCGCAGTAGCTGGGTCGCCAGCAGCGGGATATCTTCGGCGCGCTCGGCCAGCGGCGGGATCTTCAGGTTAACCACGTTCAGGCGATAAAAGAGATCTTCGCGAAACTCTTTGCGCTCCATCGCCTTCGGCAGATCCCGGTGGGTCGCCGAGATAATACGCACATTGATGTCGATATCCCGGTTGCTGCCAAGCGGCCGCACCTTGCGCTCCTGCAGCACGCGCAGCAGTTTTACCTGCAGGGGGGCGGGCATATCACCGATCTCATCCAGAAACAGCGTACCGCCCTCCGCGGCCTGGAACAGCCCTTCGCGGCTGCTGACGGCGCCGGTAAAGGCACCCCGGGCGTGACCAAAGAGCTCAGACTCAAGCAGCTGCTCCGGCAGCGCACCGCAGTTGATGGCGATAAAGGCATTTTTGCTGCGCGGGCTGGCGTTATGAATGGCCTGGGCGAGGATCTCCTTCCCGGTACCGCTCTGGCCGTTGATCAAGACGCTGACGTCGGACTGGGCCACCATTCTGGCCTGCTCCAGCAGACGCAGCATGACCGGACTGCGGGTGACGATCGCTTCGCGCCAGCTGTCGTCACCGCTTGGCGCGGCGTGCTCCAGCGCATCGTCGATGGCTTTGTAAAGGGCGTCTTTATCCACCGGCTTGGTCAGAAAACCAAATACCCCCTGCTGGGTGGCGGCCACCGCATCGGGAATAGAGCCGTGGGCGGTAAGGATAATCACCGGCATGCCCGGCTGCAGTTTCTGGATCTCGCTGAAGAGCTGCATGCCGTCCATTTCGTCCATGCGCAGGTCGCTTATCACCAGATCGACCTTCTCGCGCCCCAGCACCCGCAGCCCCTCCTGCCCGCTTTCGGCGGTGACCACGCTATAGCCTTCGCTTACCAGGCGCATCCCTAGCAGTTTCAGCAGGCCAGGATCGTCATCCACCAGTAAAAGATGGGCAGGTTTTCGGCTGGTCATGGCTTCACTTCCTCCGGTTTAGGCAGATCGCCGACCGGCTTACGGGTCGAGAGCTGCCGTTCAATATCGGTAAGATTTTCCAGCTTGCGCGTGGTGGTATCCAGCTCGCTGCGCAGGTACTGCTGCTGCTGACGCAGCGTATCCAGTTCGCCGTCGGTACTTTGCTGGAGCTTACTGTAGCGAGAGCGCTCTTCCGCCAGCTGCAGCTGCAACATCTGACCATCGCGCCAGACCTGGAACAGCGGGCGGACCTGCGCGGGGATCTGCGGGCTCAGGGCATCCAGCCGGGTGGTAAAGGCACGGCGCTCTACCGGGTTAATTTTTGCGTTTGCCAGCAGGATCCCGCGTTTAAAGGTGGCCTGCCAGGTATCATCTGCCCAGCTGCGGGCGGCAGCGCGGGCGGCAGAGGGGGCCAGCCGCTCGGCGCAGTCCATGCCGCGCAGCCAGTAGAGCGGGTTACTCTCGGTTTCGCGCCCCTGCAACTGCCAGATAGCGTTACAGTCTGTTGATAAGAAGTCGGCCAGCTGATGGTCAGGCAGCTTCTCATCCTTTTTATCGCTGATGGCGCTGGTTGGCGTATGGGTCACGCAGCCGCCGAGCAGCAGGCCGGCAAGAGTGATACGCACCATTTTGCTGTGATATACCGCGTTAATCGCGCGGGAAAAGACGTGTGACATATTCACCAGACATAGGTTCATTTTATTGATTTTTCCGGCTTAAGCGGCAGTTCGATGCGAAAACAGACATCGGTTCGGTCGTCAGTAACAAGATTCAGCTCCCCCTGCATGCGGCGAATACAGTCGCGGGCAATACTCAGCCCCAGACCACTTCCTTTGACCGCGCCTTTGCGCTGATGGCTCCCCTGGAAAAAGGGCTCAAAGATCATCACCTGCTCGTCATCAGGGATGGGGCTGCCGGTATTGGCGACATCAATACATACGCGCGAACCCTGGGTAAAACTTCGGATATAAATGGTACCGGATTCAGTACCATAGTGCACCGCATTGGAATAAAGATTATCCATTACGCTCATTAGCAGCATCGGCTCGGCGACGCAGGCCGCGGTCTGCAGATCCACCTCGGTATGCATCATTTTAGCTCGCGCCGGCAGGCTGTGGGCGGAGAGTACCATATCTACCAGCGGCGCGATCTCGACGCGCTCCAGTTCCGGCGCACCATCCGCCAGTTTACGGTTGTAATCCAGCAGCTGCTCGATAAGCTTTTGCAGATTGCGACTGCTGTCATCAAGGATATCCACAATCTCTTTTTGCTCGGGGGTCAGCGGCCCGGCCACCTGATCCGCCAGCAGCTCGGTACCTTCGCGCATGCTGGCCAGCGGGGTCTTTAGCTCATGGGAGATATGGCGCAGGAACTGGTGACGCTGGGATTCGAGCCACGCCAGCCGCTCTGAGAGCCAGATGATACGCTGTCCAACCGAGCGCAGTTCGCGCGGACCGGTAAAGACCACCGTGTGGCCGAGCGAGCGCCCTTCCCCAAGGCGGTTGATCATCCGCTCGATGCCTTTTACCGGGCCGATAATCATGCGGGTAAAGAGCAGGACCAGCAGCAGGCTCACCAGGAAAAGCACCAGCGCCTGCCAGCCAAAGAACTGCCCACGCTCGGCAATCTCCTGCTGGAGCTGCTGGCCGCGGGAGAAGATCACCGAGCGGGTGGACTGCACCATTTCGGTATTGGCGCTGGCGAAGGCTTCGAGCCTGGCGGCGGCCTCCGTATCCGGGCTGCTGTTGTTGCACTGGAGCTGCGCCAGCGCGTTCAGGTCCTGACGCAGCGCCTGATAGAGCTTATCGTCCGGCAGCACGCCCGCGTGGGCATCAAGCATCTCGCTGTAGCGTTTGCGCTGATAGTTATAAACCCGCGCCAGGGTGCGGTCGTCCAGCACGCAGTATTGCCGGTAGCTGCGCTCCATCTCCAGCGCCGCGTTGGTCATGGCCTCACTGCGCCGGGCATCAATAAGCGTGGTGCGGTTGGTCAGCGCCGCCTGGGCGCTCAGGGCGTTCAGGCTCTGCCACGCCTGCCAGGCCAGCACCAGCA
>DKMV01000074.1:0-158 GCA_002469605.1 Leclercia sp. UBA7405 | reverse complement strand
CCTGCCAGGCCAGCACCAGCAAAGGCAGCAGGATCAGCAAAAACGCCATCATAACTAACTGTCGCAGGGAGCGAGGGAAAACAGGCCAGCGTTTCAACGCATTACTCTCGATTAAGGGAAGTGAGAAGGATGCTACTGACTACGGGCTTCAGATACAA
>DKMV01000043.1 GCA_002469605.1 Leclercia sp. UBA7405 | reverse complement strand
ACGCCATCGTGGTGGTGGAGAGCGTCGAATCCCTGATGGCGGAGGGGCAAAGCCGCACGGCGGCCACCGCGCTTGCCCTGCGCCAGATTGCCGGGCCGGTGATCGCCACCACCCTGGTGCTGCTGGCGGTGTTTGTGCCGGTAACCCTGCTGCCGGGCATCGTGGGGGAGCTGTACCGCCAGTTTGCGGTCACCCTCTCTACCGCCGTTACCCTCTCAAGCCTGGTGGCGCTGACCCTGACCCCGGCGCTCTGCGCGCTGTTATTGCGCCCGCGTCCCGCGCGCCCGAATGCCCTTTATCGGGCGTTTAACCGCGGGCTGGAGGCCACGCGGCAGGGGTATGCCCGGATCATTACCCTGCTGAACCTCCGCCCCTGGCTGGCGCTGGTGGCAACCGCGGGGGCGGCGGCGGCGGTAGCTTTTAGCTTCAGCATGATGCCGAAGGGATTTTTGCCCCAGGAGGATCAGGGCTACTTCTTTGCCAGCGTACAACTGCCGGAGGCGGCCTCGCTGGAGCGCACCGAGGCGGTGATGGCCGCCGCGCGGGAGCTGATCGCCAGAAACCCGGCGGTAGAGGATGTGATTCAGGTCTCCGGGTTTAACATCCTCAGCGGCACCAGCGCCGCCAACGGCGGTTTTATCTCGGTGATGCTAAAGCCCTGGAGCGCGCGCCCGCCGCTGGAGAAGGTGATGGGGACGCTGCAAAGCCAGCTGCTGGCCATGCCGGAGGCCACCATCATGACCTTCGCGCCGCCAACCCTGCCGGGGCTGGGCAACGCCTCCGGTTTCGATCTGCGTATCCAGGCCCGGGCGGGGCAAAGCCCTGCGGAGCTGGAGCGGGTCACCCGCGCCATCCTCGCACAGGCCAACCAGCATCCGCAGCTGAACCGGGTGTTTACCACCTGGAGCAGCAGCGTGCCGCAGTTGACCCTCAGCGTGGATCGCGAGCGCGCCGCGCGCCTTGATGTGCCGGTTTCACGCATCTTCTCCAGCCTGCAAACCGCCTTTGGCGGCACCCGCGCCGGGGATTTCAGCGTGAATAATCGCGTCTACCACGTGGTGATGCAAAACGAGATGCAGTGGCGCGAGCGGGCAGAGCAAATCAGCGAGCTGTTTGTGCGCAGCAACGGCGGCGAGCGGGTGCGCCTGAGCAATCTGGTCACCATTACCCCGACGGTCGGCGCCCCTTTCCTGCAGCAGTACAATCAGTTCCCGTCGGTCTCCGTCAGCGGCTCGGCCGCTGCGGGGGTGAGCAGCAGCACGGCGATGGCGGCCATGGGACAGCTGCTGGCAGAGCATCTGCCCGCCGGCTACGACTATGCCTGGAGCGGCATGTCGTATCAAGAGCAGCAGACCGGCAATCAGGCGCTGTGGATTGTGCTGGCGGCGGTGGTAATGGCGTGGCTGTTCCTGGTGGCGCAGTACGAGAGCTGGACGCTACCCGCGAGCGTCATGCTGTCGGTGCTGTTTGCCCTCGGCGGGGCGCTGTTGTGGCTCTGGCTTGCGGGCTACGCCAACGACCTGTACGTGCAGATTGGCCTGGTGCTACTCATCGCGCTGGCGGCAAAGAACGCGATACTTATCGTCGAATTTGCCCGGGCGCGGCGCGGTGAAGGGATGGCCATCGTCGAGGCCGCCAGGGAGGGGGCGGTCCGCCGTTTCCGGGCGGTAATGATGACCGCCGTCTCCTTTATTATCGGCGTACTGCCGATGATGCTGGCGACCGGCGCCGGGGCGCAGAGCCGGCGCATTATCGGCACCACGGTGTTCAGCGGCATGCTGGTGGCAACGCTTGTGGGGATCCTCTTTATTCCGGCGCTGTTTGTACTTTTCCAGCGCCTGCGCGAGTGGGGACACCGCCTTACGGAGAGGTAGCCCACAGCTCGCAGTGCTTCTGCACCAGCGAGATCAGCGACCCGCCATCGGCAATAAAACCGCGCATCCGCTGGGCTTCACTCTGGCCCTGCTTTAACAGCAGGGCTATCTCCCGAATGGCGCTGCTGGCTCCGAGCTTATCGGCGGAGGGGGTTACGCGCTCCAGCAGCCAGGCGATATCCTCGGCGATGGTTTTCTGCTCGCCGGTGTGGACATCGGTCAGGATCCCCGCAAGCCCGTAGCGGCAGGCCTGGAAGCGGTTAAATTTATAGAGCAGATAGTCGCGCTCCTGATGCTTAAAGGGACGCTCCGTCAGCAGCCAGTGCGACGTCGCCTGGATCAATCCGGCGATATTAATGGCGTGCGCCAGGGTTAACGGCGTGTCCATCACCCGCACCTCCACGGTGCCAAAGTGGGGGCTGGGGCGAATATCCCAGTGCAGATCTTTAATGCTGTCGATCATGCTGGTAGAACTCAGGCGGCGAAACAGCCCTTCGAACTCCTGCCAGTTGTTAACCCAGGGCATGTTGCCGTTATCCGGAAAGCCCGAAAAGATGTTAAGACGTGAGGAGGAAAACTGCGTGTCGGTGCCCTGCATATAGGGGGAGCTGGCAGCGAGGGCAATAAAATGGGGGACAAAGCGCGACAGGCCATGCAGCAGATAGATGGCGTCGTCGCCGTTTCGGCATCCTACATGCACATGCTGGCCAAACACCGTCGCCTGCAAAATGAGGTAGCCAAAGCGCTCCAGGGTAACGTTATAGCGCTCGTCGTCGCAGACCTGCTGGCGCTGCCACTTCTGGAACGGGTGGGTGCCGCCGCCGCAGATCTGCACGTGGTGCTCTCCCGCGGCCCGCAGGATAGCGCGCTGCATGGCGCCAAGCTGGGCCGCCGCCTGGTCGATGGTGTGGCATACGCCAGTGGCGATTTCGAGCATACTTTCGGTGATGTCGTGTTTAACCTCTCCGGCGGTTATCTCGTTCTTGACGGCATCAATCAGCGCCGAGGAGTCCTGGCTCAGATCGTAACCCGGCGGATTGACCACCTGTAGTTCGAGTTCAATGCCGAGGGTAAAAGGGTCAGACACGCGATAGTCGGGTAAAGGCATAGGATGCTCCATTGTCCTGTTATTTATTGAGTATAGACAACGGGGAAGATGGCTAACCGACAGAGGGGGACGGCTAATTTGCCCAATAACGGCCCGGCCTGCTGCGGCACATCCCAAACCCCATAGCCTCAATCCTCATTGTGCTTTACACTGCGCCCTGCAAAAATTGAGTTAACGTATGAACGATCAACAGGCGGTACGGCGATGAACGGAACAATCACAACGTGGTTTAAAGATAAAGGTTTTGGATTTATCAAAGATGAGAACGGTGACAATCGCTATTTTCATGTGATTAAGGTCGCCAACCCTGATCTGATTAAGAAAGATGCGGCGGTGACCTTCGAACCGACAACCAATAATAAGGGGCTCTCCGCCTATGCGGTGAAAGTGGTGCCGCCCAGCAATTCAATCTATATTGCCGGCGAGCGCTTTAAGCTCGCATCGATCAAATCGTATCTGGTCTACAGCGAGGAGGAGCCCGCCGATGCCGGTATCGATAAACAAAACGCGGTGCTGTCGGTGGGCATCCTGATGAGCAATATCAGACCCAAATCTGCCGCCAAACCGGGTGAGATGCGCACGGTAAAAAAACTGGCGATCACCACCTTCCAGGGCACCACCTCGATCTTCTCAGAAGATGAGATTGATATTGAGGCCACGGTTAAACTGCTCAAGTCTAAATAACCCGCGCGTGTATGATGCTGAAATTCTGCACCACAGGCAGAATTTCGGCATCTCTCCTCTCTTAGTGCGCCGCGACGGCCCGCTCCTTCATAAAATCGGCCAGCAGCCAGACCATATCATGCAGTAAATTCGTTAATCCTTTGGTCACGGCAGTAGGGCAGGTATTGCCCTGAACCGCCCGGGTCAGCTCCAGCGCGTAATTCACCATGGTAAGCGGATCCTGCCAGCAGGCCGGTACGCACGAGTCGCTCTTCTCCCCTTCAATCAGCCGGGTGACCACCTGGGGGGAGAGAGTGGTGTCACATCGCGCGCCAAGCTGGGTCAGTCCCTGCAGCAAACGGCCGCACAGGGCATCAACCAGTTCAGCATCTTCGGTATCAACCAGCGCGCAGACGTACGCGGCGCAGGCATTCGCCAGCTCAACGCGATCGGCTGCGGGGGAGAGCGGCTCGGCGATAAGCTGATAAACGAGACGTGTTTCTGAATCTGAGTGAAACGGAGTGGCAATCGTTGTCATGTGATATTCCTTGTAGTGAGTCTTTCCTGTCCGGCACCTGCGTTCCTGCTTCACAGAGGGTAGCGCGGACGTAAGCAGGAGTGCCGTACACAATAAACGGCCAGCCTTATGGCTGCGCACCGGCCCTGGCGCAGACGCGCTACCACACCAAAAATTGTCTGGTGAAACAGAGTTCAAGGGCCCGGTTGTTCGCACTTTACGACGCTAAAAAGGCAAAAAATAGCCTTAATGCGCAATTGCATCTGCTTATTGTTAGCTTTGCGAGGAGCCTTCCAGAAATCGCCGCAACCTGGCGATAAAAGCACCCTGCGGTTCCGCTTTGCGGCGAAGCGGTATCCTGATATAACAAACTGTTTACATTCGAGCGAGGAGCTGAGCGTGCCAGAAATTAACGTCTGGGGTCAGACCGTCAACGATCCCCTTCCCGACTGGCAGGGTGCCAGAGTTTTACCGCGTGCAACGCTTGAGGGACGCTTCTGCCGTCTTGAGACGCTGGACGCCGACCGCCATGCCACCGATCTGTTTGAGGCCTATGCCCTGGGAGACGACAGCGACTGGACATGGCTTGCCAGCAGCGCCCCCGCCACGCCAGAAGCCACGGCCCACTGGCTGCTGGGTAAAATCATGGACGACGGTCTGGTCCCCTTTGCGGTGATTGACCTGCGTACCGGTCAGGCGGTGGGGCTGGTCTGCTATATGGCGATTGAGCAGCAGATGGGTACGGTAGAGATAGGCCACGTCACCTGGTCACGCAAAATGAAAAACAGCCCGCTGGGCACCGAGGCCATCTGGCTGCTGCTGAATAACGCCTTTGCGCACGGCTATCGCCGCCTGGAGTGGAAGTGTGATTCGATGAATATCGCCTCGCGCCGTGCCGCAGAGCGGTTGGGCTTTGTCTTTGAAGGGCGCCTGCGCCAGCGAATTGTGCGCAAGGGGCGCACTCGCGACAGCGATATGCTTTCCATTATTGATGGCGAATGGCCCGCACGGGATGCCGAGCTACGGGCGTGGCTGGCGCCAGAGAATTTTGACGAGGAGGGGCGGCAGATTCAGCGCCTGGAGGCGTTTCGCTCGCAATAGATAACGCCTGTGCGGGCAGAGCCACTATTATGGCCCCGCCCGCCGGGTATTACTTCTCAATCATCTGCACAATCTGATCGCGGTTAATGGCATGTTCATTTCCTGCAACGTCTTCATAGGTAATTAACCCGTTGTCATCATCCACTTCGGGCTTACCATGGGTAATAATCATCTCGCCGTTTTTCTTCTGTAAAACATAATCGCTGGAACAGCCGGCAACCGTCAGAGACATAAATACCAGACCAGTAAGTGCAATAAACTTTTTCATCGTAGTTCCTGTTTTAAAAAGGCCAGCAGGGGCCGGATAACGTAACGCAAGAGCGCCTCATCGAAACTGTGTCAGCAGTAATAGTGCGTAAACGACTAAAACCAATAACAGCGTGCCGATAACAACGCGCCGTTCGAGCGCGGTAACGGTTTTTTTAAAACCGCTATCGGGGTTGGGTAACATAATGTTGACTCCTGATTATCCCGCCAGGGTACCTGATACCGTTATTGGCAGGTGATATTGAAGGGCGCTCTGTAACCAGGGCTCCAGATCCACATCCGCTTTATTCCAGCCATATTCCATATTCAGTAATTTATATTTCCCGGTACCGAAGCGATGGTAGGGCAGTAATTCGATCTGCTTAAAGCCGGTGCGGCCACGGGTCAGGGTATAAATCAGGCTTAATAATTTCTCTGCCTGTTCCGGCGAATCGTTAAAATACGGGATCACCGGAATGCGGATAACGATCGGCTGCCCGCCCTGCAGCAGCCGCTTAAGGTTACGCACGATGGTTTTATTGCTGACGCCGGTATAGCGCTTATGCAGCTCGTCATCGGCACTTTTTAAGTCGTACATGATGAGATCGCAGCCGGCCGTGGCCTGCTCAAGCGCGCGCCACGGAGTGTATCCGGCGGTCTCAACCGCCGTATGGATATCTTCCGTTTTGAGCCGCTGGATCAGCGCTCGGGCAAAATCAGGCTGGGTGGCGACTTCGCCGCCGCTGAGCGTGACCCCGCCCCCGGACTGGCGAAACCAGATTTCGTCCGCCATTACCCGCTCAAAGAGCGCGTCGGCGCTGAGTTTTTCACCCACCAGGTCAAGCGCGCCGGCGGGGCAGTGCGCCTCGCACAGCCCGCAGCCCGTGCAGGGGCGCTTGCGGTCGAGCAGATGAAGCCCGTCAGGCCACGCGTGCAGCCCCGTCGGGCAGAGATCGGCACATTTTCCGCAGTGCAGGCAGCGGTCGGCATGAAAGAAGATATCCCAGCCCGGGGTTAACCCTTCCGGATTGGCGCACCAGGTGCAGCGCATCTGGCACCCCTTGAAGAAGACAGTGCTGCGGATCCCTGGCCCGTCATGCAGCGAAAAGCGCTGAATGTTTGCGATCCAGCCGGAGGCCCGATCAGAAGTGCCGCTGCGTGGTTCGGCTGATAATCTCATCCTGGACCTCTTTACTTAATTCCACGAAGAAGGCGCTATATCCCGCCACCCGGATCATCAGGTTGCGATAGCTGGCGGGGTCGAGCTGCGCCTTTCGCAGGGTCTCATCGTCCACATAGCTGAACTGCAGCTGGGCATTGCCCAGAATACTGGCGGTACGCAGAAGGTGGATCAGGCTATTCTGGCCTTCGGGCGTTTCGAGCATGCCGTACATCAGCTTGATGTTATGCACCATGCCGATCTCCATCTCCTCCACGTTGATCCGGCTGACCGAGTTAATAATGGCGGTCGGGCCCAGATAATCGGTCTGCTGCGCCGGGCTGATGCCGTCGGCCAGCGGTTTGCCCGCCAGGCGACCGGAGGGCAGCGCGCCGGTAATCAGCCCGAACGGCGTATTGTTTGAAATAGAGAGCGTGCCGAAAGCAAAAGGCGCATACAGCATCCGGTACCGGCGGTGCTCCTGCTCCAGAAAACGCACCAGATCGCGGGCTATCTCGTCCACCTCGCGGATATCGTTGCCGTACTTCGGCGCCCGCAGGCAGGCGGTAAGGATATCCTCGTAGCCAACAAAGTTATGGTCGAGCGCCTTCACCATCTCCTGCAATGTGAAGCGGGAGGTATCGTAAACCAGCGTTTTAATGGCCATCAGCGAGTTCACGCAGTCGGCCAGCCCGGTCCAGATAAGCCCCGGCCCGGCGTTAACAAGCGCACCGCCCTGGGTCACGTCTCTTGCCGTATCTATACAGCCCGCGATCAGCCCCGACATCAGCGGTTTTCTGGCGTGGTCCGCATGTAGCTTCTGCACCACCAGCGTGGCCTGCGCCGCCTTGCGGACGATGGCGGAAAGCTGGGCCCGCACTGCGCGCTCCACCTCATCATAGCGGGTGAATTGCG
>DKMV01000149.1:3259-4003 GCA_002469605.1 Leclercia sp. UBA7405 | reverse complement strand
TCGCTGCCCCAGACCAGCACCGGCATGCCGAAGGCCTGGCCGTAGCGCGCCAGGCGCTGTAGGGCACTGTCCTGCGGGGCCCACAGCGTGGTGCGCGTGCGATGCAGGCGGAAACCGCGCATATCCAGCGCGGCACCGCGCACCGCTAAATCGTTAAGCGCATTGTGGGTCAGCGGTATTATCAGGGCGGGGATGGCGGCAAGGCGCTGATACCAGGATTCGTCCAGCGGCACACCGCGCGCCCGCTGGGCCTCGTGGATAATCGTCAACTGGCGTTTAAGCTGTTCAACCACCAGCAGCGGGCCGGCAAACAGGTAGGCTACGCCCAGCGGCAGGCGGGAGGCAAAGAGCGCGCGAATAAAGCGCTGCACCGGAACAAAAGCCATCCACAGCTGTGCCGTCGAGACAATCGCCAGGATACGCAGCCACAGGGTGATGGCATGTTCCCAGCGCTGCGGATCGCGAGGCTGACCGCCAAACCACGCCACCAGCGTACCGCCATGCACCAGCCACAGCCCCATACCCAGCGGGATCATCAGCAAGGCAACGTACTTTGCCCGCCGACGGGTGGGTTTCAGCATCAGCAGGCAGAGAAAAGTGGCCAGGCTGTAAAGGGGCAGGATAGTCCGGGCCGGCAGCAGCAGAGTGCTGCACGCCGCCAGCGCCCACAGGGTTAACGAGGTAAAGGGATGCATTTAGCGTAAGGCGGCCATGGTCGGGAAATGGCGCGTGGTGCGCAGGGGC
>DKMV01000149.1:0-3072 GCA_002469605.1 Leclercia sp. UBA7405 | reverse complement strand
CAGCTGGCGCAGCAGGATCCACACCAGCACCGCGGTCAGCACCTTATCCACCAGATTGGCGCCCAGCACGGTGATGGCGACCGACTCCAGCAGATTTTGCCCGACGGCCTGCAGCCAGGCGACAAAGAGGTCGGCACCGCCACCGGTCACGCCGCCAAAGAGCGCGGTGCGCAGCGGCACCGCCACCAGGGTAACGGCGAGAGTAATAATGACCCCGCTGACTACCACCTTCGGCAGGGTACGAAACCAGCCTGCCCGCGCCAGCCAGCCGGCGACCAGGCCAATGACCATGGCTACGGGGGCAAAGGCGGCGGCAATGGGATCCGTTAACAGCCCCCACAGCAGGTTGGTCAGCAGACCGGTCAACATGCCGATGACCGGGCCGAGCAGCACGGCGCTAATTAAGGTGCCAACGGAGTCGAGAAAAACAGGCAGCTTAAGCATAGAGATCAGCTGGCCGCCGATCATATTGATGGCAATGGCGATCACAATCAGGACCAAAGCCTGGCTGGAAAAGGGGCGACGCGACATAGAAAACCTCTTACAGAGTAGTCAATTAACGGGGGAGATATGCAGCTCGTCATAGCCGGAAAGCGCGCAGGGCTGGCGGCTGAACGCCAGATCTTTTAGCTCGCCGATAACCAGCTCAAGGGTGGTGCGCACGGTACAACCCGCCATCATATGGCCGCCGAGCATGGTGCCTTTTGGGTCGGAAACGCTGAGGTGCAGATGCTCCCCGTTCAGTTCAAGGGTGCCATTAAGGGAGATGACCTCCCAGGTGCCGGTGAGCAGAGTCGTGGCCTCCTGACCCGCATAGCGCAGCGCAACGTTGGTCAGGCTACCGGTACAACCGGCAATCCAGGCGGCGCGCAGCTGGTGCTGTTGCACAAAGGCGTGTAGTTGCGAAAACACTTCCTGGCCGGGCAGCAGACGAAGGGCGTAAAAGCGGGTTTCTGATGAAGAGGCATTAAGCATAGTCATAATGTGCAGGACTCCGAGACTCGGACGTGGCGCACATCATATCGGTGGCGGGGACTGGGCTTTCTGATATAAATCACGATTTACGCCGCGACAATGAAAACATCTTGCTACGCTTATTCTCAATTCTGGAATATGGAATAAAAATGGCAATGACTGCGCTTTAAAATGTGACGTACGTCATATAGCTAGCTTATTGATCTGGACAGACATTCCCTTTATTCCACGTTTCGCTTATTTTAGCTGAAGCGTTTCAGTCGATTAAACGTTCGACAAATGACCAATCAGTTGGAGTTTGTGACAGGCGAGGATTCCCCTCGAAGCGTTGCTGGATTACTCTGTCAGCCACCTCGAATCAGGGATAGCCTTGCAGGAGACTTATGACCGTACGCATAGCGATTAATGGCTTCGGTCGCATCGGACGCAACGTGGTTCGTGCTTTATATGAATCCGGGCGTCGGGCGGAAATTACCGTGGTGGCAATCAACGAACTGGCCGATGCTGCGGGCATGGCGCATTTGTTGAAATATGACACCAGCCATGGGCGCTTTGCCTGGGAAGTTCGTCAGGAGCGAGAGCAGCTTTTCGTCGGCGACGACGCGATTCGCATCTTGCACGAGCGCAGCCTTGATGCACTACCCTGGCGTGAGCTGGGCGTTGACGTGGTGCTCGACTGCACCGGCGTTTACGGCAGCCGCGAAGAGGGCGAGGCTCACCTGGCGGCGGGCGCCAAAAAGGTGCTCTTCTCTCATCCCGGCGGCCACGATCTCGACGCCACCGTGGTCTTTGGCGTCAATCATGACGAGCTGCACGCCGACCACCGTATTGTCTCTAACGCCTCCTGTACCACCAACTGCATTATTCCGGTCATTAAGCTGTTAGATGATGCTTACGGCATCGAATCGGGTACCGTAACGACGATCCACTCCGCCATGCACGATCAGCAGGTTATCGATGCCTATCATCCGGATCTGCGACGCACCCGGGCGGCGAGTCAGTCGATCATCCCCGTAGACACGAAACTGGCGGCCGGCATTACCCGAATTTTCCCGCAGTTTAACGACCGGTTTGAAGCCATTGCCGTGCGTGTACCCACCATTAACGTGACGGCAATCGACCTCAGCGTGACCGTGAAGAAGCCGGTAAAAGCCTGTGAAGTCAACCTGTTGCTGCAAAAGGCGGCACAGCAGGCATTTCATGGTATAGTTGACTATACGGAAATACCGTTGGTCTCAATTGATTTCAACCACGATCCGCACAGCGCCATCGTCGATGGCACGCAAACGCGAGTGAGTGGGGCGCATCTGATCAAAACGCTGGTCTGGTGTGATAATGAATGGGGCTTTGCTAACCGAATGCTCGACACGACGTTAGCAATGGCCGCTAAAGGTTTCAGGTAAGGCGCGTAGGGCGTCTGCAAAACTTTAAGAATCAACGAGAGGATTCACCATGTCTGTAATTAAGATGACCGATCTGGATCTGGCTGGTAAACGCGTTTTCATCCGTGCAGATCTGAACGTACCGGTTAAAGACGGGAAAGTGACCAGCGATGCGCGTATCCGTGCTTCCCTGCCCACCATCGAACTGGCTCTGAAACAGGGCGCTAAAGTGATGGTAACCTCCCACCTGGGCCGTCCGACCGAAGGCGAGTACAACGAAGAATTCTCTCTGCTGCCGGTTGTTAATTACCTGAAAGACAAACTGTCCAACCCGGTACGTCTGGTTAAAGACTACCTGGACGGCGTTGAAGTGGCTGAAGGTGAACTGGTTGTTCTGGAAAACGTTCGCTTCAACAAAGGCGAAAAGAAAGACGACGAAACCCTGTCCAAAAAATATGCTGCGCTGTGTGATGTGTTCGTAATGGACGCGTTCGGTACGGCTCACCGTGCTCAGGCTTCTACCCACGGTATCGGCAAATTCGCAGACGTTGCTTGCGCAGGTCCGCTGCTGGCTGAAGAGCTGGACGCACTGGGCAAAGCGCTGAAAGAGCCGGCTCGTCCGATGGTTGCTATCGTTGGTGGTTCTAAAGTTTCTACCAAACTGACCGTGCTGGACTCCCTGTCCAAAATCGCTGACCAGCTGATCGTCGGCGGC
>DKMV01000046.1:2531-5135 GCA_002469605.1 Leclercia sp. UBA7405 | reverse complement strand
CACCTTTGTGATTGGTGCGGCGATGGCCGCCGTGGCGGGCGTCCTGCTCGGCCAGTTCTACGGTGTGATCAACCCCTACATCGGCTTTATGGCCGGGATGAAAGCCTTCACCGCTGCGGTGCTGGGCGGTATCGGCAGTATTCCGGGGGCGATGATCGGCGGCCTGATCCTGGGCGTAGCCGAGGCGCTCTCCTCTGCCTATCTGAGCACTGAATATAAAGACGTGGTCTCCTTTGCCCTGCTTATCGTCGTACTGCTGGTGATGCCTACCGGTATTCTGGGCCGCCCGGAGGTAGAGAAAGTATGAAACCGATGCATTTTGCGATGGCGTTACTCTCTGCCGCCATGTTCTTCGTGCTGGCGGGCGTCTTTATGGGCGTCCAGCTGGAGCTGAGCGGCACTAAGCTGGTGGTGAACCGCGCCGCCGACATCCGCTGGGAGTGGGTACTTATCGGCACCGCGGTGGTCTTCTTCTTCCAGTTGCTGCGTCCGGTGTTCCAGAAGTCGCTGAAAAACGTCTCCGGACCGAAGTTTGTTCTGCCGGCGATCGACGGCTCTACCGTTAAGCAGAAGCTGTTCCTCGTTGCCCTGCTGGTGATTGCCGTGGCCTGGCCGTTTATGGTGTCGCGCGGCACGGTGGATATCGCCACCTTGACCATGATCTACGTGATTCTGGGCCTCGGCCTGAACGTGGTGGTGGGGCTTTCCGGCCTGCTGGTGCTGGGCTACGGCGGCTTTTACGCCATCGGCGCTTACACCTTCGCGCTGCTGAATCACTATTACGGCCTCGGCTTCTGGACCTGCCTGCCGCTGGCGGGGCTGGTCTCTGCCGCCGCAGGTTTCCTGCTTGGCTTCCCGGTGCTGCGCCTGCGCGGCGACTACCTGGCGATTGTGACCTTAGGCTTCGGCGAAATCGTCCGTATCCTGCTGCTTAACAATACCGAAGTGACCGGCGGCCCGAACGGCATCAGCCAGATCCCGAAACCGACCTTCTTCGGCCTGGAGTTCAGCCGTACCGCTCGCGAAGGGGGCTGGGATACCTTCAGCAACTTCTTCGGCATGAAGTATGACCCCTCCGACCGCGTTATCTGGCTCTATTTGGTGGCGCTGTTGCTGGTGGTGCTGACGCTGTTTGTGATTAACCGCCTGCTGCGGATGCCGCTGGGCCGCGCCTGGGAAGCGCTGCGCGAAGATGAGATCGCCTGCCGCTCTCTGGGGCTGAACCCGACCCGCATCAAGCTGACCGCCTTCACCATCAGCGCCGCCTTCGCCGGTTTTGCCGGTACGCTGTTCGCCGCGCGCCAGGGCTTTGTCAGCCCGGAGTCCTTCACCTTTGCCGAATCCGCCTTTGTGCTGGCGATTGTGGTGCTGGGCGGGATGGGCTCACAGTTCGCGGTCATTCTCGCGGCCGTGCTGCTGGTGGTATCCCGCGAGCTGATGCGCGACTTTAACGAATACAGCATGCTGATGCTGGGTGGGTTGATGGTGCTGATGATGATCTGGCGTCCGCAGGGCTTGCTGCCGATGACGCGTCCACAGCTGAAGCTGAAAAACGGACAGGCGAAAGGAGAGCAGGCATGAGTCAGCCATTATTATCCGTAAACGGCCTGATGATGCGTTTTGGCGGCCTGCTGGCGGTCAACAACGTCTCTCTGGACCTGCACAAAAAAGAGATCGTCTCCCTGATTGGCCCGAACGGTGCCGGGAAAACCACGGTCTTCAACTGCCTGACCGGCTTCTATAAACCTACGGGCGGCACCATTATGCTGGGTGACCAGCACCTGGAAGGGCTGCCGGGCCAGCAGATTGCCCGCATGGGCGTGGTGCGGACCTTCCAGCACGTGCGCCTGTTCCGTGAAATGACGGTGATCGAAAACCTGCTGGTGGCGCAACATCAGCAGCTTAAAACCGGCCTCTTCTCTGGCCTGCTGAAAACCCCGGCCTTCCGCCGTGCGCAGGAGGAGGCGCTCGATCGCGCCGCCACCTGGCTCGACCGCATTGGCCTTTTGCAGCACGCCAACCGCCAGGCCAGCAACCTGGCCTACGGCGACCAGCGCCGTCTGGAGATCGTGCGCTGCATGGTGACCCAGCCGGAGATCCTGATGCTCGACGAACCGGCGGCGGGGCTCAACCCGAAAGAGACCAAAGAGCTCGATGAACTGATCGTGGAGCTGCGTAACCACCACGACACCACCATTCTGCTTATCGAGCACGATATGAAGCTGGTGATGGGCATCTCTGACCGCATCTACGTGGTGAATCAGGGCACGCCGCTGGCGAACGGTACGCCGGACGAGATCCGTAACAACCCGGACGTGATCCGCGCTTACCTTGGTGAGGCATAAGATGGAAAAAGCGATGTTAACCTTTGAGAAGGTGAGTGCCCACTACGGCAAGATTCAGGCGCTGCACGACGTCAGCCTGCATATTAACCAGGGGGAGATCGTTACCCTGATTGGCGCCAACGGGGCGGGTAAAACCACCCTGTTGGGCACCCTGTGCGGCGACCCGCGCGCCACCAGCGGCAAGATTGTGTTTGATGGCAAAGATATTACCGACTGGCAGACCGCCAAAATCATGCGTGAAGCGGTGGCGATTGTGCCG
>DKMV01000046.1:0-2485 GCA_002469605.1 Leclercia sp. UBA7405 | reverse complement strand
GAAGCGGTGGCGATTGTGCCGGAAGGGCGTCGCGTCTTTTCGCGCATGACGGTAGAAGAGAACCTGGCGATGGGCGGCTTCTTTGCCGACCGCGACCAGTTTCAGAGCCGCATTAAGCGCGTCTATGAACTCTTCCCGCGTCTGTTTGAGCGCCGCATCCAGCGCGCCGGCACCATGTCCGGCGGCGAGCAGCAGATGCTGGCCATCGGCCGCGCGCTGATGAGCCAGCCGCGCCTGCTGCTGCTGGATGAGCCGTCGCTTGGGCTGGCGCCGATCATCATCCAGCAGATTTTCGACACCATCGAACAGCTGCGCAGCGAAGGGATGACCATCTTCCTCGTGGAGCAGAACGCCAACCAGGCCCTGAAGCTCGCCGACCGTGGCTACGTGCTGGAGAACGGCCACGTGGTGCTCTCCGATACCGGCGAGGCGCTGCTGGCGAACGAAGCGGTGCGGAGCGCCTATTTAGGCGGTTAATCGCGTTTCCCCCTCACCCTAACCCTCTCCCTCAAGGGAGAGGGAACCGATCGCTTTTCTCCCTCTCCCCGTGGGAGAGGGCCGGGGTGAGGGCACCAGACCGCACTATTCAAATTTTGTCTCTTGTACGCTTTACTTGTACAATAGAGTTGTACTTAAAAGGAGGCAATATGCTTACAATGAACTATAGCGAAGCGCGGCAGAATCTCTCTTCTGCGCTGGACTCTGCCGCAACGGGGACTCCTGTAACCATTACCCGCCGCGGCCGTAAACCTGCCGTTATCATCAGCGCAGAAGAGTTTGAGCGTTATCAGGCATCAAAGCTGGATGCCGAATTTGACGCCATTATGGGTATTCATGGAAATGAGATAAGGGAACTGGCCGATAAATGACTCTGCAATTTATCTCAGCGGAAGAGATAGTCCTGTTTCATGACAAACTATTGAGCGTTACCCCCGGCGTGCCTGGAATGGCCGATACGGGACGTGCAGAGGCGCTTTTGTATCGCGTACTGAATAAATACGAATACGAAGGGGTGACTGCTATCTGGCTCCTGGCGGCGATGCATCTGCTGGCCATCTCACGCGGTCATATTTTTAACGATGGCAATAAACGCACGGCGTTATTTATCACGCTGCTGTTTCTCAAACGTAATGGCATCTCGATGCACGCTAACCCTGATTTTGTCGAGATGACGGTAGAGGCTGCTGCAGGTCGACTCTCCCTTGAAGAGATTGCCCTGCGTTTACGTAGCTAATATTTCCCTCCTTGTCGCCACGATTGCGGCCTGTACGCGCTAAAGCCGCATTATTTCCGCCACATTACCTTCACCATTTCATCATCCCGTCGCCGTCCGCTTGTCATTATTTTGTAAACAAAAAGTTATTTTTCTGTCATTCGCGCATGTCATGTTACCTCGCGAGCACAAAACGCGTGATATCGCGCATCCGGCACAATAAGAGAGATGACAATGACATCGTTACGACACACAGCTTTGGGTCTGGCAGTTGGTCTGGTTTTTGCGACGAATGCAATGGCTGTCACCACCATTCCGTTCTGGCATTCCATGGAAGGGGAGTTGGGTAAAGAGGTTGACTCCCTGGCGCAGCGTTTCAACGACACCCATCCGGACTACAAAATTGTGCCGGTCTACAAAGGTAACTACGAGCAGAGCCTGAGTGCGGGTATCGCCGCCTTCCGTACCGGTAACGCCCCGGCGCTGTTACAGGTATATGAAGTGGGCACCGCCACCATGATGGCCTCTAAAGCGATCAAACCGGTGTACGAAGTCTTTAAAGACGCGGGCATCAACTTTGACGAATCCCAGTTCGTGCCGACCGTCTCCGGCTATTACACCGACGCCAAAAGCGGCCACCTGCTCTCCCAGCCGTTTAACAGCTCCACCCCGGTGCTCTACTACAACAAAGACGCCTTTAAAAAGGCCGGTTTAGATCCGGAGCAGCCGCCGAAAACCTGGCAGGATCTGGCCGCCTACACTGCGAAGCTGAAGGCCGCAGGCATGAAGTGCGGCTACGCCAGCGGCTGGCAGGGCTGGATCCAGATTGAAAACTTCAGCGCCTGGCATGGCCTGCCGGTAGCAACCAAAAATAACGGCTTCGACGGCACCGACGCGGTGCTGGAGTTCAACAAGCCGGAGCAGGTGAAGCACATCGCGATGCTTGCCGATCTGAACAAGAAGGGCGATTTCAGCTACTTCGGTCGTAAAGACGAATCCACCGAGAAGTTCTATAACGGTGATTGTGCTATTACTACCGCCTCTTCCGGCTCGCTGGCCGATATCCGCCACTACGCCAAATTTAACTACGGTGTGGGCATGATGCCTTACGACGCCGACGCCAAAGGGGCGCCGCAGAACGCTATCATCGGCGGAGCCAGCCTGTGGGTGATGCAGGGCAAAGATAACGGCACCTACAAAGGCGTGGCTGAGTTCCTCGACTTCCTGGCGAAGCCGGAAAACGCCGCCGAATGGCACCAGAAGACCGGCTAC
>DKMV01000255.1 GCA_002469605.1 Leclercia sp. UBA7405 | reverse complement strand
CGGCATCAAGTAGCGCGCATTTTAGGGAGAGCTGCGCAGTCATGCAACTAAAAAATCGCATAAATCATTCTTTCGCTCACATTTTGCGCGAAGAATGCGATAAACGCTGGAAATTCATCCATTACAGGTTAAATCTTCGGCGTTACTCCCCTTCCCCGCTGCGTTTTCCGTACCGTGACGGCCCCCGCGTAAGTACGCCTTGCCTATATTTTTTCTTATTATTCCTCTCATCTGGTGTTAACCTCCTGCCCACTGTCCAAAATTAACGACTAAGTGATGAGCTACCGCCTGTGCCATTCTGGATTAACCCAGGCCGCTGGCTTACCCAAGCATGCTTATGAGCAAAAAAGAGCAAACGCTAATGACGCCCTATCTTCACTTTAACCGCAGCCAGTGGGCTGCCTTGCGCGACTCCGTCCCGATGACGTTAACGGAAGGGGAGATAGCACGGTTAAAGGGGATAAACGAAGATCTCTCTCTGGAAGAAGTGGCCGAGATTTATCTGCCATTATCGCGCTTGCTTAACTTCTATATAAGCTCCAACCTGCGCCGCCAGGCGGTACTGGAGCAGTTCCTCGGCACTAACGGTCAGCGCATTCCTTATATCATCAGCATTGCGGGCAGCGTGGCGGTAGGAAAAAGCACTACTGCGCGCGTGCTGCAGGCGTTGCTGAGCCGCTGGCCAGAGCACCGTAGCGTGGAGCTCATCACCACCGACGGCTTCCTGCACCCGAACGAGGTGTTAAAAGAGCGTGGCCTGATGAAGAAAAAAGGCTTCCCGCTCTCTTACGATATGCACCGTCTGGTGAAGTTTGTCTCCGATCTGAAATCCGGCGCCCCCAACGTTACGGCCCCCGTTTATTCGCATCTTATTTACGATCGCATCCCGAACGGGGATAAAACCGTGGCCCAGCCTGATATCCTGATTCTGGAAGGGTTAAACGTTCTGCAGAGCGGAATGGATTATCCTCACGATCCCCACCACGTCTTTGTCTCTGACTTCGTTGATTTCTCTATTTATGTGGATGCTCCGGAAGATTTGCTGCAAAGCTGGTATATCAACCGCTTCCTGAAGTTCCGCGAAGGGGCGTTTACCGATCCTGACTCCTATTTCCACAACTACGCCCAGCTAACGGAAGCCGAAGCGATCAAGGTGGCAACCTCGTTGTGGAATGAGATCAACTACGTGAACCTGAAAGAGAACATTCTGCCCACCCGCGAGCGTGCCAGCCTGATCCTGACCAAAAGCGCCGACCACGCCGTAGATCAGGTCCGTCTGCGCAAATAGCAGAACGGCAGGGATAAAAAAACCGGCGCTCAGCGCCGGTTTTTTTTATGCCTCAGACATGCGGCTTTTCGCCGTTTTCATCCTGGTCCACCGCGAAGCAGGCGACCAGCTGGCCGCCGTATTCTTTTAACTGCGGCTGCAGCTGGGTGCAGGGGCCAAAACGACGGCGACAGCGGGCGTTGAACGCGCAGCCCGGCGGCGGGTTCAGCGGGCTCGGCAGCTCGCCGGTCAGCTTAATACGCTCACGACGGTCGTCCGGGTTAAGACGCGGAGTTGCAGAGAGCAGCGCCTGAGTATAGGGGTGACGCGGATTATTAAAGATCTGATCCTTGGTCCCCTTCTCCACGCAGCGCCCCAGATACATCACCATCACCTCATCGGCAATGTGCTCTACCACCGACAGGTCATGGGAGATGAAGACGTATGACAGTCCTAAATCCTGTTGCAGATCCATCATCAGGTTCAGCACCTGCGCGCGCACCGAAACGTCGAGGGCGGAAACCGGCTCATCGGCGATAACCACATCCGGATCGAGCATCAGACCGCGGGCAATCGCGATACGCTGACGCTGGCCGCCAGAGAACATATGCGGATAGCGATCGTAATGTTCGGTTTTCAGGCCGACCTTCGCCATCATCGCCAGCGCTTTCTCACGGCGCTGCTCTTTACTCAGGCTGCTGTTAATCATCAGCGGCTCTTCCAGAATCTGGCCCACTTTTTTACGCGGGTTCAACGAACCATAGGGGTTCTGGAAGACAATCTGGATTTTCTGCCGGCGCAGCTTTTGCGCCTGCGGATCGTGCTTAAGCAGATCCTGCCCCTGATAGTACAGCTCGCCGCCGGTTGGGGTTTCAATCATCGTCAGCAGGCGGCCCAGCGTGGATTTACCACAGCCCGACTCCCCTACCACCGCCAGGGTTTTACCGCGCTCGAGGGTAAAGGAGACGCCATCCAGCGCTTTTACCAGACGCTCAGGGGCAAAGAGCCCCTTCTTCACCGGATAGTGTTTTTTCAGATCGATAGCCAGCAACAGGGGGTGTTGCACGGTGGCCTCATGCGTACTCATAGTTCGGCCTCCCGGCGTCATCAAGTGGGTAGTGACATTTAGACTGACGGCCGCCGTCAACGGTGTTCAGCGCCGGCTCTTCAGCACGGCATTTGTCCGTTGCATAGGGGCAGCGCGGGTTCAGCAGACAGCCGGTCGGGCGGTCATATTTACCCGGCACCACGCCCGGCAGCGAGGCCAGACGCGCCTTGTCCTGGGCAAACTCGGGCAGGGCGCGCAGTAGCGCCTGGGTGTAGGGGTGACGCGGCGCGCGGAAGATATCGTGCGAGCTGCCTGTCTCAACAACCTGGCCTGCATACATTACGATGATTTTATGCGCCGCTTCGGCCACTAACGCCAGATCGTGGGTGATCAGGATCAGCGCCATATTCTCTTTCTGCTGCAGTTCCAGCAGCAGTTCGATAATCTGCGCCTGGATGGTCACATCCAGCGCGGTGGTCGGTTCATCGGCGATCAACAGCTTCGGACGACAGGCAATCGCCATGGCGATCATCACGCGCTGGCTCATCCCGCCGGAGAGCTGGTGCGGATAGACGTCCAGACGCGACGCCGGGTCCGGAATACCAACCTGCGTCAGCAGGTCGATCGCGCGCTGACGACGTGTCTTCTTGTTCCCGCCCTGATGCACCTTAATCGCTTCCATAATCTGGAAACCAACGGTGTAACACGGGTTCAGGCTGGTCATCGGGTCCTGGAAGATCATCGCCACTTCGGCGCCCACCAGCTGGCGGCGCTCTTTTTCAGAGATGCGTTTCAGATCCTGACCGTTGAACTGCAGGTCTTCCGCCATCACGCGGCCCGGGAAATCGATAAGACCCATAATTGCCAGCGAGCTGACCGATTTACCGGACCCCGACTCACCGACGATACCCACCACTTCACCCTGATTTACGCTGTAGCTAACCCGATCTACGGCGCGAAACTCGCTACCGACGTCACCGAAGTGCACCGATAATTTATCAACATTTAATAACGCCATCTCGTGCCTCTTACTGCTTTAGTTTGGGATCAAGTGCATCGCGCAGGCCATCACCCATCAGGTTAAATGCCAGCACCGTCAGCAGAATCGCCAGACCCGGGAAGGTAACGACCCACCAGGCGCTTTGCGCGAACTGCAACACATCGGAGAGCATGGTGCCCCACTCCGGTGTAGGCGGCTGCGCACCCATGCCAAGGAAGCCAAGAGCGGCCATATCAAGAATGGCGTTAGAGAAACCGAGTGACGCCTGAACAATCAGCGGCGCCAGGCAGTTAGGCAGAATATTGACGAACATCTGGCGTATCGCGCCGGCTCCCGCCACGCGCGATGCGGTAACGTAGTCGCGGTTAACTTCCACCAGCACCGCCGCGCGGGTCAGTCGCACATAGTGCGGCAAGGCCACAAAGGTGAGGGCGAGCGCCGCGTTAGTTATCGACGGGCCGAATACCGCCACCAGCACCAGCGCCAGCAGCAGGCTTGGCAGCGCCAGCATGATGTCGACGACGCGCATAATGATATTATCGACGATACCGCCGAAGTAGCCGGCTATCAGGCCGAACACTACGCCCAGGATCAGCGACAGTACCACCACCAGGCAGCCCACCAGCAGCGACAGACGCGCGCCGTACATCAGACGTGACAGAACATCACGGCCTACGTCATCGGTCCCAAGCAGGTGCGCAAAGCTCCCGCCCTCCTGCCAGGCAGGTGGTGCCAGCAGCGCATCACGGAACTGATCCGCCGGGTTATA
>DKMV01000159.1:6889-7368 GCA_002469605.1 Leclercia sp. UBA7405 | reverse complement strand
CGGATCGTTCGAAGGAGTCACCAGCTGGGTCTGCATCGGCTGCCCGCTGGTTTGCGGCTGCGACTGTGACTGGAGATCCAGCTGCGCGTCCCGGCTGACCGGCGTGGTAACCTCGTCACCGCCGGAAGGAAGCAGGAAGCCGATAATCATCAGCAGCGCGCCGATGATAATGCCCCGGCGGTGCATCGGCGGCAGCGGATCCATGATGCGAATGTCATCCGGTGCATGCCAGATTTTCTCCAGGGTAGGTTTCAGTTCAAATCGCCCGGGCATGGCTCTCCTCCTGCTCCGCGTCTTTTATCCTGTCCCGGGAAGTATAGTTCGCTAACTGCCTGAAGGGCGTAGCAAAGTCGGCTTCCGTGACACATATTTGGGAATAACCCTGATTCACACTATTGTTTCTGTTTCGGCGCAATTTGTCATCTTAACTTCAGACAAAGTTTTACCCGTCGGGGCGTGGCTGCTATGCTGCCCGCTAC
>DKMV01000159.1:0-6830 GCA_002469605.1 Leclercia sp. UBA7405 | reverse complement strand
GGCTGCTATGCTGCCCGCTACTTTAAATGTGATGGAAGGAAATCCCATGACCACCCCGACTTTTGACACAATCGAAGCGCAGGCGAGCTACGGTATCGGTTTGCAGGTAGGCCAGCAGCTGAGCGAATCTGGTCTGGAAGGCCTGTTACCCGAAGCGCTGGTGGCGGGTATTGCAGACGCGCTGGAAGGCAAACAGCCTGCCGTGCCGGTAGACGTGGTTCACCGCGCGCTGCGTGAAATTCACGAACGTGCTGACTCCGTGCGTCGCGCACGTTTCGAAGAGATGGCGGCAGAAGGCGAGCAGTATCTGCAGGACAACAGCCAGCGTGAAGGTGTGAACATCACCGAATCCGGCCTGCAGTTCCGCGTGATCACCCAGGGCGAAGGTCCTATCCCGGCGCGCACTAACCACGTTCGCGTGCACTACACCGGCAAACTGATCGACGGCACCGTCTTCGATAGCTCCGTTGCCCGCGGCCAACCGGCTGAATTCCCGGTTAACGGCGTGATCCCGGGCTGGATTGAAGCCCTGACCCTGATGCCGGTTGGCTCTAAATGGGAACTGACTATCCCGCAGAACCTGGCCTACGGCGAGCGCGGCGCTGGCGCGTCCATCCCACCGTTCAGCACCCTGGTCTTTGAAGTGGAATTACTGGAAATCCTGTAATTCCCTTCGTGTTTCCTCTCCCCCAGGGGGAGAGGAAAATAGCGCAAAAACCTGTAGTTAGATCCAAATCAATATTTAATCTTGCAAATGCGCAAAGTGAGTGTATTTTTGTGAGCTGTTTCGCGCTGTATGAGTGATATGACACTCACTTTCAACATATTATTAACATAATATCTAAATCATAGTATTCATCCCGCCGAATCTTACCTAATATCGATGAACCCTTAACCGGGCGCGTCGCTTTTTGACGTTATAAAAGGCCAGAAGAGCCTATACAACACAGACAGGCATAACAGGAAAATCACATGGTAGATCAGGTAAAAGTCGCTGCCGCAGAAGAGGCACCGACCGAACAGTCGCTACGGCGAAATCTCACAAACCGTCATATTCAGCTTATCGCCATCGGCGGTGCCATCGGTACCGGGCTGTTTATGGGCTCCGGCAAAACCATCAGTCTCGCCGGACCGTCGATCATCTTCGTTTATATGATCATCGGTTTTATGCTCTTTTTCGTGATGCGGGCAATGGGTGAACTGCTGCTCTCGAATCTCGAATATAAATCTTTCAGCGATTTCGCCTCCGATTTGCTGGGACCCTGGGCGGGTTATTTCACCGGCTGGACCTACTGGTTCTGCTGGGTCGTGACCGGCATGGCGGACGTCGTCGCCATTACCGCCTATGCCCAGTTCTGGTTCCCCGGGCTTTCGGACTGGGTCGCCTCGCTGGCGGTGATCGTGCTGCTGCTGGTACTTAACCTTGCTACCGTGAAGATGTTTGGCGAGATGGAGTTCTGGTTTGCGATGATCAAAATCGTCGCCATCGTCGGGCTGATCGTGGTCGGGCTGGTTATGGTGCTGATGCACTTCCAGTCGCCAACCGGCGTCGAGGCCTCGTTTGCCCATCTGTGGAATGACGGCGGCTGGTTCCCGAAAGGGATTAGCGGCTTCTTTGCCGGTTTCCAGATAGCGGTCTTCGCCTTTGTAGGCATCGAGCTGGTGGGCACCACCGCCGCCGAGACCAAAGACCCGGAGAAATCGCTGCCGCGCGCGATTAACTCTATTCCGATTCGTATCATCATGTTCTACGTCTTCGCGCTGATCGTCATTATGTCGGTCACCCCGTGGAGCTCGGTAGTGCCAACCAAGAGCCCGTTCGTGGAGCTGTTTGTGCTGGTGGGTCTGCCGGCGGCGGCCAGCCTGATTAACTTCGTGGTGCTGACCTCGGCGGCCTCTTCCGCCAACAGCGGCGTCTTCTCCACCAGCCGTATGCTGTTCGGCCTGGCGCAAGAGGGCGTTGCCCCGAGCGCCTTCGCTAAGCTCTCTAAGCGCGCGGTACCGGCGAAAGGGCTCACCTTCTCCTGTATCTGCCTGCTGGGTGGCGTGGTGATGCTGTACGTCAACCCGAGCGTAATTGGCGCCTTCACCATGATTACGACCGTGTCGGCGATCCTCTTTATGTTCGTCTGGACCATCATCCTCTGCTCGTATCTGGTCTACCGCAAGAAGCGCCCGCAGCTGCACGCTGCGTCCAAATATAAGATGCCGCTCGGCAAGCTGATGTGCTGGGTCTGCATGGCGTTCTTCGTCTTTGTGCTGGTACTGCTGACGCTGGAAGATGACACCCGCCAGGCGCTGGTGGTCACGCCGCTGTGGTTTGTGCTGCTGGGGCTGGGCTGGCTGTTTGTCGGCAAAAAACGGATGGCAGGGGTTCGGTAAAAAAAAAGGCCACATAAAGTGGCCTTAAATCAGGACTTCCACAGGCGCTCTCGGGCGCCTTTTTTACTCGCCTGCGAGGGCACGCGGGAACAGAACGTTGTTTTCCAGACTGATGTGTTCCATCAGGTCGTCGATCATTTCGTTGATGCCGTTATACATGGCGCGCCAGGTGGTGCAGGCATCCGCTGGCGGGGTCACGTTGTTGGTGGTGTGTTTGATCACTTCCAGCAGCTCACCGGCGTCGTCGTGTTCGCTCTCCATCACGCTGATTGGCCCCATGGCCTGGCTGCCCATCCCCTGTTTGATCATCGGGAAGAGGATCTGCTCCTCTTTCATCATGTGGCTGGAGAGCTCTTCATGCAGCATGGTCAGGTATTTTGCCAGCCCGCGCGGCACCGAGGCTTTTTCAGCATGGACGCGCTCAACCTTGGTGGCCTGCAGAATAAGCTCCGGCAGCTGCTCGCGGTGACGGTCGTGGAAACGCACGATGATGTGGTCGATGATTTCCGGCAGCGGCGCGCTGCGCCAGTCTTTCTCAACGGGCTCTTCTGCCAGTTTCGCCAGCTCATTTTCGATGGCCTCGACGTCCAGCTCCTTACGGGAGGCGGCGCGCGCCAGCGTTTGCTTACCGCCGCAGCAGTAATCCATATCGTATTTACGGAACAGCGCGGAAGCGCGCGGGATGGAGAGCGCAAGCTCGCCTAAAGGTTGGTCGCGAAAGGCCATGAAAATTACCTCGTGGTCGGGAATATAAGATGCATTTTAAATACATCTTTAAGGAGAAGCTATAACCCTTTAGAGGCAAGGGTGAAAAAGTGAGGTAGATCACAAAAAAATATTGGATTTAACTCCATGAATGGCTTTGAAAAACGAGTTTCGAAACTTTTTAAAGGTGGAGAAACAGTAAACAACCCGCCGCGCCTGCCGATAGATACAGGTCAGACAATACCTGCATACAAAAAGGCAACGCATGTTTAAACGTATAAAAGTCATTACTCTGCTGATTTCAGTGCTGCTTGCACTCGGCGTCATGCAACTGATCTCAGCCGGCATTTTTATTAATGCGCTTAATAACGACAAAGAGAACTTTACCGTTTCCCAGGTTTCCAGCCAGAACGTGGCCGAATTTACCGACGCCTGGATCAGCCTGAACCAGGCGCGCGTGACCCTGAACCGCGGCATGCTGCGTCTGCAAAGCAGCGTGGCGACGCAGATCAACGGCGGGCAGTTGAATGAGCTGGTGACCACGGCGAAAAATCTGCTGGCCGATGCCCAGGCCCACTACGACAAATACTACGCGCTGCCGGAAACGCCGGGTCTGGACGAGAAACTGTCCAGCCAGCTGGAGGAGCAGTACCGCATCTATTCCGCCACCCTGACCCAGATGAACGTCCTGCTCGCCCAGGGCAACCTGGAAGATATGTTCAAGCAGAACGCGGAACAGAAGCAAACCGCGATGCAGAAGGTCTATCGCGAGTGGCGTCAGGCTCAGGCAACCCTCACCGACCGGGGCATTAAAGACAACGAAAGCGACTATAAGCGCATTCTGTGGATCCTCTCCGGCATGATGCTGCTGGTAATTGCCGTGATTATCTCAAGCTGGGTAGCGATGCGCCGCGTGCTGCTGCTGCCGTTGCAGGATGTTATCGATCATATTCGCGCTATCGCGGCAGGGGATTTGACGCAGTCTGTCGATGCGGCGGGTAAAAATGAGATGGCGGTTCTGGCGCGTAACGTCCATGAAATGCAGAAAGCGCTGGCGAATACCGTCGGCGTGGTGCGCGAGGGTGCCGACACCATCTACACCGGCGCGGGCGAAATCTCTGCCGGTAGCAACGACCTCTCCTCCCGTACCGAACAGCAGGCGGCCTCGCTGGAAGAGACCGCAGCCAGCATGGAGCAACTGACGGCCACGGTGAAGCAGAACGCCGATAACGCCCGTCAGGCTTCCCGTCTGGCGCTGGATGCCTCCTCCACCGCGAAGAAAGGCGGCAACGTGGTTGAAGGTGTGGTGCGCACCATGGACGAGATCGCCACCAGTTCCAGCAAAATTGCCCAGATCACCAACGTGATCGACGGCATTGCCTTCCAGACCAATATTCTGGCGCTGAACGCCGCGGTGGAAGCCGCGCGCGCCGGCGAGCAGGGCCGCGGCTTTGCGGTGGTAGCAGGGGAGGTTCGTACCCTGGCCCAGCGTAGCGCCCAGGCAGCGAAAGAGATCAAAGGACTGATCGACGATTCTGGCGAGCGCGTCAGCGCCGGTTCGGCGCTGGTGAACGAAGCAGGAACCACCATGGCGGAGATCGTCAACGCGGTAACTCGCGTCACCGATATCATGGGTGAGATCGCGTCCGCCTCCGATGAGCAAAGCCGCGGTATTGACCAGGTGGGCCAGGCGGTAGCCGAGATGGACCGCGTTACCCAGCAGAACGCCTCGCTGGTTGAGGAATCTGCCGCCGCCGCCGCCGCGCTGGAAGAGCAGGCCGCGCGCCTGAATGAAGCCGTGGCGGTGTTTAAAATTACCCGTGGTCAGCAGGCGAAGGCGGCACCGGTTAAAACCTACGTCGCCAAAGCGAAGCCCGTAGCGGCGGTGTCAGAAGGGAACTGGGAAACCTTCTAACCCCTGATTAGCCCTGCGAAACCGGAACAACAGAGGGTTTTTCCGGTTTCGCTCTCACCGCAATAATCACCCCCACCACCAGCAGCGCGATTCCGCCGAGCGTCAATACCGGCGGCAGGCTCTGACGCAGCAGGAAGGTATAGAGCAGCCCTGCCAGGGTTTCGAAGACGATTAACGGCCCGAGGATCACCGTGGGCAACTTCTGGCTGGCGACGTTCCAGCACAGCGCCCCCACCCAGGAACAGAGCACCGCAATCGCCACCATTAGCCCGATAAACACCAAAGGTCGCGGCCCGAACGGCAGGTCGAATGCCGGCTGCTGCCCGTTCAGCCAGATACAGGCGGCAATATAGCCCACCAGCGACACCGGCAGCGTCACCAGCGCCTGCGCGGTGGCCCACATCATCGGGTTCTTGTCCGGGTTTTCCCGCAGCCAGCGGGCATTACGCAGGGCATACCACGCCCAGCAGACCACCGAGATAAAGGCCAGCGCGATGCCGGAGAGATAGCGCCAGCCGCTGCCACCCGCCATCCCGTGCGCCAGTTCGGCGATATTCACGCACGCCAGCCCCAGCCCAATACAGATCAGGGCAGGGACCATTTTTGACCAGGCCAGCTTGCCGTCGCGCTGGCTGTAGAGCAGGTTAGCAAAGACCGGGATCACCACCGGCAGGGTGCCGATAATCATGGTGGAGACCGGCGCGCCGGTGCGCTGAATGGCACTTGCCAGGCAGAGGTAATAGATGAGATTGCCCATCATGGTCAGCGCCAGGGCGGTGAGCCAGTCCCGGCGATGGAGCTGGCGCAGCCGGCCCCGGCCCAGCCAGGCCAGCGGCAGCGCAATAAGTCCCAGCGCCAGATAGCGCCCCATCGATTGCAGTACCGCCGGGTATTCCGGCACCATCAACGGGCCGACAAAAATCAGCCCCCACATCATGCCTGCGAGCAGGGCATATAACACGCCGCTAATCATTTTGCTGTCCATATGATTCAAACCTGCCGCGAGTGTAGAGGGGAAGAGCGGGCCAGTATTGTATGAGATTGCGCATTAGCGCCCGGCGACCTGCTTCTGATAGCGAACCGGCGTGATGCCATAGCGGCGCGTAAAGGCGCGGGTGAGGTGCGACTGATCGGTCAGACCTGTAGCGGCTGCCACCTCGGCGGCGGGCATGCCGTGGGTCAGAAAGGCTTTCGCGCGCCACAGGCGGATTGCCATCAGCATCTGGTGCGGAGTGACGTGAAAATGGGCCTTAAACTGCCGCTGAAAATGGTACGGGCTGAGGGAGACCACCTGCGCCAGCTCGTCCAGCGTCAGGGTACGCATATAGTTATCATGCAGGTAGTCGCGCACCCGCTCAAAGCGGTGTGCCCCTTCTTCTCTTACCGGCGCATGGCGGGCCAGCGGCCGGAAGCTCTCCACCAGATCCAGCAGCAGCCCTTTCTGCGCCAGCGGATCCTCGGAGTGCCACAGGCCGTAAATCAGCCGGCCAATCTGGCGCGAGCGCAGCGGATCGAAACGCGTCGCGTCGCTAAACCACCAGTGGCGAATGCCGGTTACCTCTTCCAGCAGCTGGGGGTCGAGATAGACCATACGGTAGCGCCAGCCGTCTTCGGTGGCGGCTTCACCGGTATGGATCTCGTCCGGATTCATAGTCACCACCGATTTTTCCGGGGCGAGATGTTGTGTGCCGCGATAGCGAAAACGTTCGGCGCCGGTTTCGATGGTGCCAATGCCGAAGGCTTCGTGGGTGTGGGGTTCAAAGGCGTAGCGGGAGATATGGGCATGATAAAGCTCAATGCCGGGCACCTGCGCCAGATGGCGAAAGCG
>DKMV01000158.1:10861-11354 GCA_002469605.1 Leclercia sp. UBA7405 | reverse complement strand
GCAGATGGAGAAATCCCAGCGTGAGTACTATCTGAATGAGCAGATGAAAGCCATTCAGAAAGAGCTTGGCGAAATGGACGATGCGCCGGACGAAAACGAAGCGCTGAAGCGTAAGATCGACGCCGCAAAAATGCCGAAAGAGGCAAAAGAGAAAGCGGAAGCCGAGCTGCAGAAGCTAAAAATGATGTCGCCGATGTCAGCTGAAGCTACCGTCGTGCGCGGTTACATCGAGTGGATGGTGCAGGTACCCTGGAACGCCCGCAGCAAGGTCAAAAAAGATCTGCGCCAGGCGCAGGAAATCCTCGATACCGACCATTACGGCCTCGAACGCGTTAAAGATCGCATCCTTGAGTATCTCGCGGTGCAGAGCCGTGTGAACAAAATCAAAGGGCCGATCCTGTGCCTGGTAGGACCGCCGGGGGTGGGTAAAACCTCTCTGGGACAATCTATCGCCCAGGCTACCGGACGTAAATATGTGCGTATGGCGCTGGGC
>DKMV01000158.1:10238-10575 GCA_002469605.1 Leclercia sp. UBA7405 | reverse complement strand
ATGCCGGGCAAACTGATCCAGAAAATGGCGAAGGTTGGGGTTAAAAACCCGCTGTTCCTGCTTGATGAGATCGACAAAATGTCGTCCGACATGCGCGGCGATCCGGCGTCAGCCCTGCTGGAAGTGCTGGATCCGGAACAGAACGTGGCCTTCAGCGATCACTATCTGGAAGTGGACTACGACCTCAGCGATGTGATGTTCGTCGCGACCTCCAACTCCATGAATATCCCGGCCCCGCTGCTGGACCGTATGGAAGTGATCCGTCTCTCCGGTTATACCGAAGACGAAAAGCTGAACATTGCTAAACGCCACCTGCTGCCGAAGCAGATTGAGCGTA
>DKMV01000158.1:0-10052 GCA_002469605.1 Leclercia sp. UBA7405 | reverse complement strand
GAAGCAGATTGAGCGTAACGCCCTGAAAAAAGGCGAGCTGACGGTCGACGATAGCGCCATTATCGGCATTATTCGGTACTACACCCGTGAAGCGGGCGTGCGTAGCCTGGAGCGTGAAATCTCCAAGCTGTGCCGTAAAGCGGTAAAACAGCTGCTGCTGGATAAATCCGTGAAGAACATCGTCATCAACGGTGAAAACCTGCACGATTTCCTTGGCGTTCAGCGCTATGACTACGGTCGCGCGGACAGCGAAAACCGCGTGGGCCAGGTAACGGGTCTGGCGTGGACCGAAGTGGGCGGCGATCTGCTGACCATCGAAACCGCCTGCGTACCGGGTAAAGGCAAGCTGACCTACACCGGTTCTCTGGGTGAAGTGATGCAGGAGTCCATTCAGGCTGCACTGACCGTAGTACGTGCGCGTGCGGAAAAGCTCGGTATTAATTCGGACTTTTACGAAAAACGTGACATCCACGTTCACGTGCCGGAAGGGGCAACGCCGAAAGATGGCCCGAGCGCCGGTATCGCCATGTGCACCGCGCTGGTCTCCTGCCTGACGGGTAACCCGGTGCGTGCAGACGTGGCCATGACGGGTGAGATCACCCTGCGTGGTCAGGTTCTTCCGATTGGCGGCCTGAAAGAGAAACTGCTGGCGGCCCACCGTGGTGGTATTAAAACCGTGCTGATCCCTTACGAGAACAAGCGCGATCTGGAAGAGATTCCGGATAACGTTATCGCCGATCTGGCTATCCATCCGGTGAAACGTATTGAGGAAGTGCTGACTCTTGCTCTGCAGAATGAGCCTTCCGGAATGCAGGTCGTCACCGCAAAATAGTGACTTCGCGCAAAGAGCGTCAATAAAAACAAGGCTGGCACGCCATTTCGGACTTGCCAGCCTTTTTTTGTATAGCTAATTTAGATTGTTGTTTAGGCCAGCCATCAACAACGGGTGTTGTAAGGTCATGGCAGGCCTGATATAACTGCTGCGCGGTCGCGTTGTGAAGGATGCAGGCGCGATATAAATTATAAAGAGAGGAAGAGAAGAGTGAATAAATCTCAACTGATTGACAAAATTGCTGCGGGTGCTGATATCTCTAAAGCTGCGGCTGGACGTGCATTAGATGCTTTGATTGCTTCTGTTACTGAATCTCTGCAGGCCGGAGACGACGTAGCGCTGGTAGGCTTTGGTACTTTCGCTGTTAAAGAGCGTGCTGCCCGTACTGGCCGCAACCCTCAGACCGGCAAAGAGATCACTATCGCTGCCGCTAAAGTCCCAGGTTTCCGCGCAGGTAAGGCGCTGAAAGACGCAGTAAACTGATTGCTTTTTTGCTTCAGGGATTAGAAAAATACCAGGGCGCATCATTTGATGTGCCTTTTTTGTTTGTCCAGACCTGATTTATACGAGTTTCTGCGAGTTGTGGGCTGACAATCGCCCCGGTTTCTTGTCACAATACATCTTTATGCGCTGCGGTCAGGATTTCCGGCAGCGTCAGGTCACCAGTCACCTACAGCGGAGTGTGGTTACACCATGATGGACAACTTACGCACGGCTGCTAACAGTCTCGTGCTCAAGATTATTTTCGGAATCATTATCGTGTCGTTCATTTTGACCGGCGTGAGTGGATATCTGATTGGCGGTAGTGCCAACTACGCCGCAAAAGTGAATGGCCAGGAGATTAGCCGCGGGCAGTTTGAAAATGCTTTTGCCGGTGAACGTAACCGTATGCAGCAACAGCTTGGCGATCAGTTCTCTGAGCTGGCAGCAAATGAAGGTTACATGAAAACCCTGCGTCAGCAGACGCTGAATCGTCTTATCGATGAAGCATTAATGGATCAGTACGCTCGCAACCTTGGCCTGAGCATTAGCGACGACCAGGTTAAAAAAGCGATTTTCGCCACCCCAGCTTTCCAGACCAACGGCAAATTTGATAACACCCGTTATAACGCTATTGTGGGTCAGATGGGAATGTCAGCCGATCAGTACGCTCAGGCACTGCGTAACCAGTTAGTTACCCAGCAGCTGATCAACGCCGTTGTTGGCTCCGACTTCATGCTGAAGGGTGAAACCGACGAACTGGCCGCGCTGGTGGCACAGCAGCGTGTTGTGCGCTCCGCAACTCTCGACGTCAATGCCCTTGCCGCAAAACAGCAGGCCAGCGACGACGAAGTTAAAGCTTACTACGAGCAGAACAAAAATAACTTCACCGCCCCTGAGCAGTTCCGCGTGAGCTATATCAAGCTGGACGCCGCTGCGATGCAGGAAACCGCATCTGATGCCGAGATCCAGTCTTATTACGATCAGCATCAGGATCAGTTCACCCAGCCGCAGCGTAACCGTTACAGCGTGATCCAGACCAAAACCGAAGCCGACGCTAAAGCGGTACTGGACGAGCTGAACAACGGCGCCGACTTTGCCGCGGTCGCTAAAGCGAAATCCACCGATATTATCTCTGCCAAAAACGGCGGTGATATGGGCTGGCTGGAAGAGGGCACCACGCCAGACGAGCTGAAAAATGCCGGTCTGAAAGAGAAAGGCCAGCTCTCTGGTGCGATCAAATCTTCAGTAGGCTACCTGGTTGTGCGTCTCGATGACGTAACGCCCGCCAAAACCAAACCGCTGACCGAAGTTCACGATCAGATCGCTGCGAAAGTGAAACAGGAAAAAGCGCTGGATGCTTACTACGCGCTGCAGCAGAAAGTGAGCGATGCCGCCAGCAATGACAACGAGTCGCTGGCTGGTGCAGAGCAGGCCGCAGGCGTTAAAGCCATCACCACTGGCTGGTTTGGTCATGACAACCTGCCGGAAGAGCTGAACTTTAAGCCGGTCTCCGATGCCATCTTTGGCGGCGGTCTGGTGGGAGAGAACGGCACGCCGGGCAGCAACTCTGACATCATCACCGTGGATGGCGATCGCGCGTTTGTACTGCGCGTAACCGAACATAAACCCGAGGCGATTAAACCGCTGGACGAGGTGAAAGATCAGATTGCTGCGCTGGTTAAGCACAATAAAGCTGAGCAGCAGGCGAAGCTGGATGCAGAAAAACTGCTGGCAGAGCTGAAAGCGGGTAAAGGTGACGAGGCGCTGAAAGCGGCTGGCCTGAGCTTCGGCGAAGCGAAAACCCTGAGCCGTACCGGTCAGGATCCTGTTAGCCAGGCGGCCTTTGCCCTGAGCCAACCGGCGAAAGGCAAACCGGTCTACGGCAGCACCAGCGATATGCAGGGTAACGTGGTTATCCTGGCGCTGGACGAGGTTAAAGCAGGTACTCTGCCGGAAGCGCAGAAAAAAGCCATGGTTCAGGGGATCACCCAGAACAATGCGCAGATCGCTTTCGAAGCGCTGATGAGCAACCTGCGTAAAGAAGCCAAAATCAAGCTGGGCGATATCATCACCCAGCAGCAGTAATCACGATACTGCTCGCAGATTTTAGCAACCAACTGCAATACCTGAAGGCCGCTTTCGCGGCCTTTTCCATTTTCACAATCTGCTGTTTGTCTGTTTCACGCCGTCCGACTATCGTGGCCTGGCTGTTAACAAACAAGGAGAAACAGTATGAAACGTGGAATCAAAGCCCTTCTTATTGCCCTGGCTTTTGCCGGTGTCACCAGCACCCTGAACGTACAGGCGGCGCCGAATGCCAAAGCGCAGGCGGTACAGAACAAAGCTGAACCCGCTTCGGTCGGCGACGTAAAAGCCACAGACGGCGGTAAAACCGACGAAGATGAAGGCACGCGGGTGAGCATCAATACCGGTACGGCAGAGGAGCTGGCCCGTATTCTCAACGGGGTAGGGATGAAGAAGGCACAGGCCATCGTCAGCTACCGGGAAGAGTACGGCCCTTTTAAAACCGTTGACGATCTGAAACAGGTGCCGGGCATGGGCAGCGCGCTGGTCGAGCGCAATCTCGCAAATCTGAAACTCTGACACTGCTTTCGCTTGCACAGTGGCAAAATTTTGCCAGGATAAAGAGGTCATACCAGTTGTGACCTCTGTTCCTATAACAACATGATAAAGGCTATTGCGCTATGCAGACTCAAATTAAAGTTCGCGGTTTTCATCTGGATGTTTACCAGCACGTCAACAATGCCCGCTATCTGGAATTCCTTGAAGAGGCGCGCTGGGACGGACTGGAAAACAGCGAAAGCTTTCAGTGGCTCACCGCGAGAAACATCGCTTTCGTGGTGGTCAATATCAATATTAATTACCGCCGTCCGGCCGTGTTGGGGGACAGGCTTACCGTTACCAGCCAGGTTCAGCAACTGAGCGGGAAAAGCGGCGTGCTCAGCCAGGTCATTACCCTGGAGCCTGAGGGGCAGACCGTCGCCGATGCGCTGGTCACTTTTGTCTGTATCGATCTGAAAACGCAAAAGGCGCTGCCGCTGGAGGGAGAACTGCGCGAGAAGCTCGAAACGCTGATCGGTTAGTATGGCTATGAGACCGGGCGGAGAGGCCAGCCCGGTCTGAAGGGGATATTACAGCCCGGTTTTTTCCTGCAGCGAAGCCATAACGGCGGCCTTATTTGCCAGGTAGTGGTTCAGGCCGTTAGCACGCAGGTTGCAGGCGGCGCACTGGCCGCAGCCGTCGCCCTTGATGCCGTTATAGCAGGTCAGGGTTTCGTTACGCACCAGCTCCAGCTTGCCCCAGCGATCCGCCAGTGCCCAGGTCTCGGCTTTATCCAGCCACATCAGCGGTGTTTCAAAGCGGATATCTTTTGCCATGCCCAGATTAACGGCGTGGTTGAGCGCTTTAACGAACTCGTCGCGACAGTCCGGATAGCCGGAAAAATCGGTTTCACACACGCCGGTGATGACGGCTTCGGCCTGAACCTGATAAGCATAGATAGCGGTCAGCGTCAGAAAGAGGATATTCCGGCCCGGCACAAAGGTGTTGGGGATGCCGCTGGCGTCCGGCTCGTAGTCCGGAACGGGAATACTATCGCGGGTGAGGCTGCTTACGGCCAGTTCGTTCAACAGCGTAACGTCCAGCACCTTATGGGCACGCGCCCCCAGTTTGACGGCCAGTTCGCGAGCAACATCGATTTCGGCCCGGTGACGCTGACCATAGTCAAAGGTGACGCAGTGAACTTCATCATACTGCTGCAGCGCCTGAACCAGGCAGGTGGTGGAATCCTGTCCTCCGCTAAAGACGACGACGGCACGTTTCATAACTCTTCCCAACATTAGCAATTAAAAAACAATGGTAACGCGCGCGCGCCGCGGCGACCAGCTTCTTCAGGCTTTCGGTGCCGGTAGCCAGGCTTCAGTAAAGTCAAACCAGCCGCGGGGATTAAGGCGGATACCGTTTACCCCCGGCGGGGCGCTGATTTGATACTGATAGTTAAATAGCGGCGTTAAGATTGCGCTCTCCATTAAGCGAGAGAAGACCGCTTTCAGGGCCGCGTGCCGGGCGGCCGCATCGGGCTGCGCCTGCACGGCGTCGAGGGTCGCCAGCAGGTGGGCGTACTGACCCGTACTAAGCAGATGTGGCCAGAGGACATCGCAGCGCAGCCACTGTTCGAGGGTATATTCCGCCGCTTCGCCAATCAGCCTGTCGCCCATCATTATGTCGACGTCGGCAAGCTGGCTGCAGCTATCCCAGGTCTTGGCATCGTGGAATATCACCTTCAGCCGGCAACCCCGCTCGGCCAGATAATGTTTGAGCTGCTGCGCCATGGTGTGCAGTTCAACGGGCAGGTGATAGGCGAGGGTCAGGGTTTCCGGTAGCGCGACCTGCTGCGTCTCCGGCCACTCCGGGAGCGACCAGCCGGGGAGCAGCTCCTGCGTTGGGGTGATAAGGTTTTCATCCAGCGGCAGCGTGTGCAGCAGCGAGGTGTGATGAATAATCTGGATCAGCCTGCGCGCCTGCAGTTCACTGAGCCGCGGGCTCTGGCGGAGCGTGAGATAACAAAAGCCGAGGCTGATGCTGTTACTCACCAGCCGCAGGCTGCCAAGTTCAGCGGGCTCGCCGATGGCGATCTGTACCGGATGACGGCAGCTGGTACCCAGATCCTGCTCAAACAGCTGCGGGGTGATCCAAAATTCAATCGCCTTCAGTAAAGGGTGGCCAAGATGATACTGCTCGTGGCTCTCGATCCGCACAAGGTCCGGCTCGAAGAGCGTCAGCCGAAAAGGACCGCTGCCAGTAAGGGGATGGTCAGGATGGGCCAGCCGGCTGCAGTAGCTGGCCAGCCGGTGGGCCAGCCAGTAATCCGGCTGGTGCAGAACAAAGGTCAGGCAGCGGGAGTGGGTAACCTCAATGCGCGCCACGCTGTTAAAGAGCTTACGCAGCGCGGGCAGGGCGAGCAGCCGGGTAAGGGCAAGCTGAAGCTGCTCCGTCTCAATAGCGTCGCCGTTGTGCCAGTGCAGGGTTGAACGAATGTAGAAATGCCAGTGCAGGCCGTCAGGGGAGATCTCCCAGTGATGCGCCAGATCGCCCGCGGGCTGGCTGCTGTTATCAATAAACCGTGTGATGCCGGAAAAGATCTGCCCCACCAGATGCTGCTCTGCGCGTCCGGGTAAAAATCCCGGCTGCAGCGCATCGAGAGGACGATAGTAGGGGATGCGCAGCGTCGGGGTATCGTTCTGCCACTGGCCGCCCATAAAAGGTTGCAGCAACGCCCTTAGCGCCTGCGGCGCCAGCTCGGCCAGCGCCAGGGCGTTTTGCTGGCTGCCGCTTTTTAACGCCGCTTCCATCATGGTGCTGCGTAACGACTCCGGCGTGACGTGAAAGGTTAACTCGCCGCGCTTGCCGCGCCCGGAGCGGGCGGTCCAGCTTAGCCAGCCGGCCTCCTGCGCCTGTTTCAGCAGGGTACGGACATGGCGCTCGCTGCAAAAGCAGCGGCTTGCAAGCTCGGCCACGCTGACCTGCTGCGGCGCCCCGGCAGAGGGCTGCCAGAGGCGTTGATATTGATTAAGGCGGTTGAGCAGGCGCATAAGAAACCCGGAACAATATTATTTATCTTGTCAGTATTACTTCCGTATATCTCAGGTAATACTGATGCACAAGTTAACCCCATCACAGTTTCTGGAGTACGTATGGCTCGGCTGGCTGCATTTGATATGGACGGTACGCTGTTAATGCCGGATCACCGCTTAGGCGACAAAACCCTGAGTGCCCTTAAGCGCCTGCATGAGCGTGATATTACCCTGACTTTCGCTACCGGCCGCCACGTCCTTGAGATGCGCCATCTGCTGGGCAAGTTGTCCCTCGACGCATTTCTCATTACAGGTAACGGGACGCGCATTCATTCGCAGGAGGGTGAGGTACTGCATCGTCAGGATCTCGCTCCCGATGTCGCCGAGCGGGTGCTGCACAGCGCCTGGGATACCCGCGCCAGCGTGCATGTCTTTAACGACGAGGGCTGGTTTACCGGCAGTGAGATACCCGAGCTGCTGCATGCTCACGTCTACAGCGGTTTCCACTACCAGGTGATCGACCTGCGCCGCATTCCGGCGCACGCCGTAACCAAAATCTGCTTCTGCGGCGATCATGACGATCTGTGCCGTTTACGCATTCAGCTAAACGAGGCGCTGGGCAACCGGGCGCACCTTACCTTCTCGGCAATAGATTGCCTGGAGGTGCTGCCGGTGGGATGTAATAAAGGTTCCGCGCTGGCGGTGCTGAGCAACCACCTGGGGCTGCGTCTGGATGAGTGCATGGCGTTTGGCGATGCGATGAACGACCGCGAAATGTTAGGCAGCGTGGGCCGCGGCCTGATTATGGGCAATGCGATGCCGCAGCTGATTGCCGAGCTCTCGCATTTACCGGTTATCGGACACTGCCGTAGCGAAGCGGTGTCCCACTTTTTAACCCATTGGCTGGACACACCCGATCTTCCTTATTCCCCCGAATAGTGAGGCCCTTCCAGCAAGCCAGACGTTTGTCTGGCTTTTTTTATTTCACCAGCCGGGCAATCTCCTGCTGCCATGGCGTGATATCACCAATGTTAGCGGCCACCCATTGGGCGTTGTAATAGGTATCGAGATAACGCTCGCCGCTGTCGCACAGCAGCGTCACGATGGAGCCGGTCTGCCCGGCATCGCGCATGCGCGCGGCCAGCTGCAGCGCGCCCCACATGTTGGTGCCGGTAGAGGCGCCCACTTTGCGGCCCAGTTGGGTCTCCAGCCAGTGCGCGGTCGCCACGCTGGCGGCATCCGGTACGCGCAGCATTTCGTCCACCACGTCGGGAATAAAAGAGGGCTCGACGCGCGGGCGGCCAATCCCTTCGATCTTGCTCCCCACCGGGCTGCGCAGGCTGCTATCCCGGCTCTGCCAGTAGTCGAGGAACACCGAGTTTTGCGGATCCACCACCAGCAGGCGGGTGTCGTACCCCTGGCAGCGAATATAGCGGCCGATGGTCGCCGAGGTGCCGCCGGTGCCCGCGCTCATCACGATATGCGATGGCACCGGGTGCGGCTCGCTCTGCATCTGGCGGAAAATGCTGTCTGCTATATTGTTATTCCCGCGCCAGTCGGTGGCGCGTTCGGCGTAGGTGAACTGATCCATATAGTGGCCGTTCAGCTCGCGGGCCAGCATCTCGGAGGCGGCGTAGATCTCGCAGGCGCTCTCCACAAAGTGGCAGCGGCCGCCGTAAAATTCGATCTGTTCAATTTTGCGCTTCGCGGTGCAGGAGGGCATGACGGCGATAAAGGGCAGGCCCAGCAGGCGGGCAAAGTAAGCCTCAGAGACGGCGGTGGAGCCGGACGAGGACTCGATAATAGTGGTGCCTTCTTTTATCCAGCCGTTGCACAGGCCGTATAAAAACAGCGAGCGTGCCAGACGATGTTTCAGGCTACCGGTAGGATGCGTGCTTTCATCCTTCAGATAGAGCTGAATACCGGCAAAGCCCGGCAGCGCCAGGCGAATAAGATGGGTATCCGCCGAGCGCTGATAGTCGGCGTTGATCTCACTGATGGCGTGTTTAACCCAGGTGCTATTCATTAAAATTATCCGTTTGTCATTTTGTGCCCAGCATAGCGAATAGCACAGAAAAAATTGTTGCTATCTGACCTTTAAAATAGAATGTCAGGAGAAAAATTTTCTCTGAGGAGCCGGTATGCTAGATAAAATAGACCGCAAGCTGCTCTCATTACTGCAAAGCGACTGTACCCTCTCTTTGCAGGCATTAGCGGATGCCGTTAATCTGACCACTACGCCATGCTGGAAACGCCTGAAGCGGCTTGAAGACGACGGCATTTTGCTCGGGCGGGTTGCCCTGCTCGATCCTGAAAAACTGGGGCTGGGCTTGACGGCCTTTGTGCTGATAAAAACCCAGCACCACAGCAGCGACTGGTACTGCCGGTTCGTCAGCGTGGTCAGCGATATGCCGGAAGTGCTCGGCTTCTGGCGCATGGCGGGGGAGTACGATTACCTGATGCGCGTGCAGGTAGCGGACATGAAACGCTACGATGATTTCTATAAACGGCTGGTGAACAGCGTACCCGGCCTGTCGGACGTCACCTCCAGCTTCGCCATGGAACAGATTAAATACACCACAGCGTTGCCCATTGAATAACCTCCCGGCCCGGCCGGAACAAGACCTTCAGGAAGAGACCGCGTGCGATTATTTGCTCAGTTAAGCTGGTATTTTCGCCGGGAGTGGCAGCGCTACCTCGGCGCTGTCGCCCTGCTTATTATTATTGCCATTCTGCAGCTGATCCCGCCCAAAGTGGTGGGGTACGTAGTGGATGGCGTCACACAACAGCATTACACCGCCGCACGGGTGATGATGTGGGTCGGCACTTTGGTGCTGACGGCGGTGGTGGTCTATCTGCTGCGCTACGTCTGGCGCGTGCTGCTGTTCGGTGCCTCCTACCAGCTGGCGGTGGAACTGCGTGAAGATTTCTATCGCCAGCTCAGCCGTCAGCATCCGGAGTTCTATCTGCGCCACCGTACCGGCGATCTCATAGCCCGCGCCACGAACGACGTCGATCGCGTGGTGTTTGCCGCCGGGGAAGGGGTGTTGACCCTGGTGGATTCGCTGGTGATGGGCTGCGCGGTGCTGATTGTGATGTCCACCCAGATTAGCTGGCAGCTCACCCTGCTGGCGCTGCTGCCG
>DKMV01000150.1:4593-4723 GCA_002469605.1 Leclercia sp. UBA7405 | reverse complement strand
CTTCAGCCACGCGCTGGATCTGAACGATATGCGTCAGTTCGCCGAGTTGCACGACATTGAGCTGGCCGTCATCGACAACGAGACCCGCCTGCCCGCGTTCAAGGATGCCCTGCGCTGGAACGAAGTTTAT
>DKMV01000150.1:0-4479 GCA_002469605.1 Leclercia sp. UBA7405 | reverse complement strand
TATTACGGTTCAAAACGTTAACAGGGAACCTTCGGCCTGCCGCAGGGCGGGCCTCTTTTTCCTGGAGGACTGCATGTTAGAAGATCTCAAACGTCAGGTGCTCGAAGCCAACCTGGCGCTGCCAAAACACAATCTGGTTACTCTCACCTGGGGTAACGTCAGCGCCGTCGATCGCGAAAAGGGGGTATTTATCATCAAACCCTCCGGCGTCGACTACAGCGTGATGACCGCCGAGGATATGGTGGTGGTAAGCATTGCCACCGGCGAAGTGGTGGAAGGGAAGAAAAAGCCCTCTTCCGATACGCCGACCCACCGTCTGCTGTACCAGGCATTCCCGTCGATTGGCGGCATTGTGCATACCCACTCCCGCCATGCCACCATCTGGGCGCAGGCTGGCCAGCCGATCCCCGCCACCGGTACAACCCATGCCGACTACTTCTACGGCACCATTCCCTGCACCCGCAAAATGACCGATGCGGAGATTAACGGCGAGTACGAATGGGAAACCGGCAACGTGATTGTCGAAACCTTTGAGAAACAAGGTATCGATGCGGCGCAGATGCCGGGCGTGCTAGTGCACTCCCACGGCCCCTTCGCCTGGGGCAAGAGCGCCGAAGATGCGGTGCATAACGCCATCGTGCTGGAAGAGGTGGCCTATATGGGCATCTTCTGTCGCCAGCTGGCGCCGCAGCTGCCGGATATGCAACAAACGCTGCTGGATAAGCACTATTTACGCAAGCACGGCGCAAAGGCCTATTACGGGCAATAAACCTGTATATAAACCCAGCAAACCACCCTGAACCAGGCTATAATCACGCCTGGTTTTGTTTGATGGGAAATGGGCGTGGCGCAGGTGCGAGAAGGCTTTTTACTGACCCGACACTGGCGGGATACGCCGCAGGGTACCGAGGTTGAATTCTGGCTTGCGACCGACGCAGGCCCTCTACACGTAACCCTGCCGGCACAGGAATCCGTCGCCTTTATTCCGGAACCCCAGGTTGAAAAAGCCAGAGCGCTGCTGGGCGGTGAAAGCGGCTGGCGGCTCACTCCCCTTGAACTGAAAGATTTTCAGCGCCGTCCGGTGTACGGCCTGTACTGCCGCGGCCATCGCCAGCTGATGCGCTACGAAAAGCTGCTGCGTGAAGCGGGCGTTACGCTCTATGAAGCCGATGTGCGTCCGCCGGAGCGCTTTTTGATGGAGCGTTTTATCACCGCCCCGGTATGGGTCGATGGCACCCCGCAGGGCGACCGGCTGGTGAATGCCCGCCTGAAGCCCAATCCACACTATCGCCCCACGCTAAAGTGGGCCTCGCTGGATATCGAAACCACCCGCCACGGCGAGCTGTACTGCATTGGCATTGAGGGCTGCGGCCAGCGGGTCGTCTACATGCTCGGGCCGCCAAACGGCGACGCCACCGGGCTGGATTTTCAGCTGGAGTATGTCTCCAGCCGCCCGCAACTGATCGAAAAGCTCAACACCTGGTTCGCCCGGCACGATCCCGACGTGCTTATCGGCTGGAACGTGGTGCAGTTTGACCTGCGGGTGCTGCAAAAGCATGCCGAGCGTTACCGCATTCCCCTGATGTTAGGCCGCGGCAACAGCGAGCTGGAGTGGCGCGAGCACGGCTTTAAAAACGGTGTCTTCTTTGCCCAGGCCAGCGGACGACTGATTATCGACGGCATCGAGGCGCTAAAGTCTGCCTTCTGGAATTTCTCCTCCTTTTCGCTGGAAGCGGTGTCGCGCGAGCTGCTCGGCGAGGGCAAATCCATCGACAACCCCTGGGACAGGATGGACGAAATTGATCGCCGTTTCGCCGAAGATAAGCCCGCGCTGGCCACCTATAACCTGAAAGATTGCGAGCTGGTGACGCAGATTTTCCACAAGACCGGGATCATGCCCTTTCTGCTGGAGCGCGCCACGGTGAACGGCCTGGCGGCAGACAGGCACGGCGGCTCGGTGGCGGCCTTCAGCCACCTCTATTTCCCCCGCATGCACCGGGCAGGCTACGTCGCCCCCAACCTCGGCGACGTGCCGCCGCAGGCCAGTCCCGGCGGCTACGTGATGGACTCCCGGCCAGGCCTGTATGATTCGGTGCTGGTGCTGGACTATAAAAGCCTCTATCCGTCGATTATTCGCACTTATCTCATCGACCCCGTCGGGCTGGTAGAGGGGATGGCGCAGCCGGACGACGCGCACAGCACCGAAGGTTTTCTCGGGGCGCGCTTCTCCCGCGAAAAGCACTGCCTGCCGGAGATCGTCACCCAGATCTGGCACGGGCGCGACGAGGCGAAACGTCAGAGCAATCAACCCCTCTCCCAGGCGCTGAAGATCATTATGAACGCCTTTTACGGCGTGCTGGGCACCAGCGCCTGCCGCTTCTTCGATCCGCGTCTGGCCTCGTCGATCACCATGCGCGGCCACGAGATCATGCGCCAGACGAAAGCGCTGATCGAATCTCAGGGCTATGAGGTGATTTACGGCGATACCGATTCCACCTTTGTCTGGCTGAAGGGTAAGCAGAGCGAAGAGGAGGCCGCAGCCATTGGCAAGACGCTGGTGGCTTTCGTCAACGACTGGTGGCAGAGCCATTTGCAAAAAGAGCGGTTAACCAGCGCCCTGGAGCTGGAGTTCGAGACCCATTTTTGCCGTTTTCTTATGCCTACCATCCGCGGTACCGATCAGGGCAGCAAGAAGCGCTACGCCGGGCTGATTCAGCAGGGCGAAAACCAGCGCATGGTGTTTAAAGGGCTGGAGACGGTACGTACCGACTGGACGCCGCTGGCGCAGCGTTTCCAGCAGGAGCTCTATCTGAAAATCTTCCGCAAAGAGCCCTATCAGGACTACGTGCGGGAGACCATCGCCAGCCTGATGGCAGGCGAGCTGGATGCCCAGCTGGTCTACCGCAAGCGGCTGCGCCGGCCGCTGGCCGAGTATCAGCGCAACGTGCCGCCACACGTCCGGGCGGCGCGTTTAGCCGATGAAGAGAATGCGCGACGGGGGCGAGCCCCGCAGTACCAGAACCGCGGTACCATCAAATATGTCTGGACCACCAGCGGGCCTGAGCCCGTCGATTATCAGCAATCGCCGCTGGATTATGACCACTACCTGACACGCCAGCTGCAGCCCGTAGCGGACGGAATTTTGCCTTTCATGGACAACGATTTTGCTACACTGGTGACAGGGCAGATGGGGCTATTTTGACGCGTGACGAAATCACTGCCATCCAGTACCATAGCGCCCTTTCCATTCCCGGACCCATTTTTCGATGACCGTCGTTCTTCCGACGGTGGTTGAACTATTGCCTGCAATTTAAAGATTAGAGCCGAACATATATGCCTTTTACACTTGGTCAACGCTGGATCAGCGATACAGAAAGCGAACTCGGATTAGGAACAGTTGTAGCGCTGGATGCGCGAATGGTCACTCTCCTCTTCCCCGCTACCGGTGAAAACCGCCTGTATGCTCGCAATGACTCCCCTGTCACCCGCGTGATGTTCAACCCGGGCGATACCGTTACCAGCCATGAGGGCTGGCAGCTGAAGATTGAAGACGTAAAAGAAGAGAATGGGCTGCTCGCCTACATCGGCACACGTCTCGACACCGACGAGAGCGATGTCATGCTGCGCGAAGTGCTGCTCGACAGCAAACTGGTGTTCAGCAAGCCACAGGATCGCCTGTTTGCCGGTCAGATTGACCGCATGGATCGCTTCGCCCTGCGCTATCGCGCGCGTAAGTTCCAGAGCGAGCAGTACCGCATGCCGTGGAGCGGCCTGCGCGGCCAGCGCACCAGCCTGATCCCGCACCAGCTCAACATCGCTCACGATGTGGGCCGCCGCCATGCGCCGCGCGTACTGCTGGCGGATGAGGTTGGTTTGGGTAAAACCATTGAAGCGGGCATGATCCTGCATCAGCAGTTGCTCTCCGGCGCCGCCGAGCGCGTGCTGATTATCGTGCCTGAAACCTTGCAACATCAGTGGCTGGTAGAGATGCTGCGCCGCTTCAACCTGCGCTTTGCGCTGTTTGACGACGAGCGCTACGCCGAAGCCCAACACGACGCGGATAACCCGTTCGAAACCGAACAGCTGGTGATCTGCTCCCTCGACTTCGTGCGCCGTAATAAACAGCGACTTGAACACCTGTGCGATGCCGAATGGGATCTGATGGTGGTCGATGAAGCGCACCATCTGGTCTGGAGCCTTGACGCCCCCAGCCGTGAATATATGGCCATCGAACAGCTGGCCGAGCGCGTACCGGGCGTGCTGCTGCTTACCGCCACGCCGGAACAGCTGGGTCTGGAGAGCCACTTTGCCCGTTTGCGCCTGCTCGATCCGAGCCGTTTCCACGATTTCGAACAGTTCGTCGAAGAGCAGCAAAATTACCGTCCGGTTGCCGATGCGGTGGCCCTGCTGCTGGCGGGCAAACACCTCTCTGATGAAGAGCTCAACACCCTGAGCGATCTGATTGGCGAGCAGGATATC
>DKMV01000124.1 GCA_002469605.1 Leclercia sp. UBA7405 | reverse complement strand
CGGCGTTTACAGGCAACGCCGCGCGGCATCGGCGTGATGTGCGGGTTCTACGCCGAAAAAGCCGAAAACGCCACGCTGTGGGACGTAGAAGGCAACGAAGTGATCGACTTCGCTGCCGGGATCGCGGTGCTGAATACCGGCCATCGCCATCCCAAAATCATCGCCGCCATCGAAAACCAGCTTCATGCCTTTACCCATACGGCTTACCAGATTGTCCCTTACGAAGGCTATGTGGCGCTGGCAGAGCGCATTAATGACCGGGTGCCCATCGAGGGCCCCGCTAAAACTGCCTTCTTCTCGACCGGGGCAGAGGCCGTGGAGAACGCCGTCAAAATCGCCCGAGCTTACACCCGGCGACCGGGGATAATCGCCTTCGGCGGTGGATTCCATGGCCGTACCTTTATGACCATGGCGCTCACCGGCAAAGTGGCCCCTTATAAACTCGGTTTTGGCCCCTTCCCGGGCTCCGTTTACCACGCCCAGTACCCCAGCGAACTGCACGGCGTCAGCACCGCTGAGGCGCTGCACAGCGTCGAGCGTCTGTTTAAGGCCGATATCGCGCCGGACCAGGTCGCCGCTATTATCCTTGAGCCAGTGCAGGGGGAGGGCGGGTTCAACGTGGCGCCCGCCGATTTTATCGAGGGGTTGCGGGCCCTGTGCGATACCCACGGCATTCTGCTCATCGCCGACGAGGTGCAGACCGGTTTTGCCCGTACGGGGAAGCTTTTCTCCATGGAGCACCACAGCGTGAAGCCGGATCTCATCACCATGGCCAAAAGCCTGGCGGGCGGCATGCCGCTATCGGCGGTGGCCGGAAGGGCGGAGGTGATGGATGCCCCGGCGCCGGGCGGGCTGGGCGGTACCTATGCCGGTAACCCGCTGGCGATTGCGGCCGCGCACGCGGTGCTGGATGTTATCGATGAAGAGCAGCTCTGCGATCGCGCCGTCCACCTTGGTCATCATCTGGTAGAGGTATTAAACAAGGCCAGAGCGGGCTGCCCGTTTATCGCCGATATTCGTGCCCAGGGCTCAATGGTGGCGGTGGAGTTTAACGATCCGCACACCGGTCAGCCGTCGCCGGAGTTTACCCGTCAGATGCAGGAGCGCGCGTTACAGGCGGGGTTACTGCTGCTCAGTTGTGGGGTCTACGGCAACGTGATCCGCTTCCTCTATCCGCTTACCATTCCTGAAGCGCAATTCCGCAAAGCGCTGGATATTATCTCCGCGTCGCTGACACGTTAAAGCGCTTCACCCGGCGATCGCCGTCGCCGGGTTTATCATATATTCATTTCAAATTTGCTATTCCAAAATCATAAAAATGGGGTATGTTTTAGCAGAGTATGCTGAAAAAGCGCGGACGGCAGACCTATAATTGAAATAAAGCGCTGCACAACAACATCACAATAATCGTAATAACCATAATAATGGGGATTCTCAGGATGAATATGAAGGGTAAAGCGTTACTTGCAGGATGTATGGCGTTGGCATTCAGCTCCATGGCTCAGGCGGATATCAAAGTCGCGGTAGTTGGCGCGATGTCCGGCCCGGTGGCCCAGTACGGCGATCAGGAATTTACCGGTGCAGAGCAGGCGGTTGCAGACATTAATGCTAAAGGCGGCATCAAGGGCGAAAAGCTGCAAATCGTAAAATATGACGACGCCTGCGACCCGAAACAGGCGGTTGCGGTAGCCAACAAAGTGGTCAACGACGGTATTAAATACGTTATCGGTCACCTGTGCTCCTCCTCCACGCAGCCCGCCTCTGACATCTATGAAGACGAAGGCATTCTGATGATCACCCCGGCCGCCACCGCGCCGGAGCTGACCTCCCGTGGCTATAAGCTGACCCTGCGCACCACCGGCCTGGACTCCGACCAGGGGCCGACCGCCGCGAAATACATTCTGGAAAAAGTGAAGCCGCAGCGTATCGCCATTGTTCACGATAAGCAGCAGTACGGCGAAGGCCTGGCGCGCGCCGTGCAGGAGAACCTGAAGAAAGGCAACGCCAACGTGGTCTTCTTCGACGGTATCACCGCCGGTGAGAAAGACTTCTCCACCCTGGTGGCGCGTCTGAAGAAAGAGAATATCGATTTCGTCTACTACGGTGGTTATCACCCGGAGATGGGCCAGATCCTGCGCCAGGCGCGTGCAGCCGGCCTGAAAACCCAGTTTATGGGCCCGGAAGGGGTGGCGAACGTCTCCCTGTCTAACATCGCCGGTGAATCCGCCGAAGGGCTGCTGGTGACCAAGCCGAAGAACTACGACCAGGTGCCTGCCAACAAACCGATCGTAGATGCTATCAAGGCCAAGAAGCAGGATCCGAGCGGGGCATTCGTCTGGACCACCTACGCGGCGCTGCAATCTCTGCAGGCGGGCCTGAACCAGTCAGCCGATCCGGCTGAAATCGCTACCTGGCTGAAAGCGAACTCCGTTGAAACCGTGATGGGGCCGCTGACCTGGGATGAGAAAGGCGATCTGAAGGGCTTCGAGTTCGGCGTGTTTGACTGGCATGCTAACGGCACGGCGACCGACGCAAAATAAAAGTTACCCCTCACCCTAACCCTCACCCCAAGGGGGAGAGGGGACTGCACGGAGCCGTCTTTTCTCCCTCGCACTAAAGGAGAGGGCCGGGGAGAGGGCATCAGGCCGCACACATCCCACAAACCTACTGCTTTACCCAACCATCCTGCTGCGCCACAAACCCCAGCGCCTGCATAAAGGCCGCCATCACGCCACGATCTTCCACGCCGACATCCGCCATCCACCAGGAGGCGACGCTCGGATTATCGCGAATCACCTCTTCAATCAGATACTGCCCCACGCCGCGACGGCGGGTCACCTCGCGCACGCGCAGGGAGTCCAGCGCGCCCTGGGTTCCGCGCAGCGTCACGCGCACGGCCGCGAGCAACCGCTCGTTAAAACGGGCGGCATAGATCCGGTGGGTGTCATCAACAGAGAGAGAAGCAGAGGAATATTCCGGCCAGATTTTGCCGAGGTCGATATGATCCTGATCGCTAAAGGTCACCAGACGAACGATAGTCAGTTTCATTAGCTGCGTGTCCACATAAAGAAAAGTACCGGCAGTGTACTCAATTTATCCTGCTGCGGGCTTCTCCTTTTTCAATCCATTCTCCAGGTGATTACTTTTTTCGCTGACAAATGCGCAGGCATAAAACTCAGGGATCGAAAAATAAGCAGAATATTAACCTGAAAGGCAGCGTTTTATTCCGCTCTTTGTACCGTTATTTTATGCTGCAAACTCTGCTTTTAGTTGTTTATCTCTGCCTGAATTCAGAATATTATCTTTGCTTAATCGCCTGAAAAATAGAGATTTTACTCTGGATTTACGGCAAAAACTTCGCTAAACCATTAAAGGCACTGGTAAAAATAGCGTTGTTCACAAAAAGTACAGAATGCTTTTTAACCATAATAAAACAAAATATACACACCACGTCACGAATGGGGATTCACAGAGATGAAAAGGAACGCGAAAGCATTAATCGCGGGAATGGTTGCACTGGCCATGTCGCAGACCGCAATAGCGAAAGATATCAAAGTCGCCGTTGTGGGCGCCATGTCCGGTCCCGTTGCCCAGTGGGGCGATATGGAGTTCAACGGCGCGCGTCAGGCCATCAAGGATATCAACGCCAAAGGCGGCATTAAGGGCGACAAGCTGGTTGCCGTTGAATATGACGACGCCTGCGATCCGAAACAGGCCGTGGCGGTTGCCAACAAAATCGTCAACGATGGCATCCAGTACGTGATTGGCCACCTCTGCTCCTCCTCCACCCAGCCAGCTTCCGATATCTATGAAGACGAAGGCATCCTGATGATCACCCCGGGTGCTACTAACCCGGAGCTGACGGCGCGCGGCTATGAGCACATCATGCGTACCGCAGGGCTGGACTCCTCCCAGGGGCCGACCGCCGCAAAATACATTCTCGACAGCGTTAAACCGCAGCGCATCGCCATCATTCACGATAAGCAGCAGTACGGCGAAGGCCTGGCGCGCTCCGTGCAGGACGGGCTGAAAAAAGGCGGCGCCAATATCGTCTTCTTCGACGGCATCACCGCCGGTGAAAAAGACTTCTCCGCGCTGATTGCCCGCCTGCAAAAAGAGAATATCGACTTTGTTTACTACGGCGGTTACTACCCGGAGATGGGCCAGATGCTGCGCCAGGCGCGTGCCACCGGTCTGAAAACCCAGTTTATGGGGCCAGAAGGGGTCGGTAACGCCTCTCTGTCTAACATTGCGGGCGATGCCGCTGAAGGCATGCTGGTGACGATGCCAAAACGCTATGACCAGGATCCGGCGAACAAGGCTATCGTTGATGCCCTTACCGCGCAGAAGAAAGATCCGAGCGGTCCGTACGTCTGGATCACCTATGCCGCGGTGCAGTCGCTGGCTACCGCTATGGATCGTACCGGCAGCACCGCGCCGCTGGATCTGGTGAAAGATTTAAAAGCACACGGGGCAAACACCGTGATTGGGCCGCTGAACTGGGATGAAAAAGGCGATCTGAAGGGATTTGATTTTGGTGTCTTTAAGTGGCACGCCGACGGGTCCTCCTCGGTCGCCAAATAATTATCCCACCGCCCGGACCACCGGGCGGGTATAGAAAGGTTACTTTATGTCCGAGCAGTTTCTCTACTTCCTGCAGCAGATGTTTAACGGCGTCACGCTGGGAAGCACCTACGCGCTGATCGCCATCGGCTACACGATGGTTTACGGCATTATCGGCATGATCAACTTCGCCCACGGCGAGGTCTACATGATCGGCAGCTATGTCTCCTTTATGATTATCGCCGCGCTGATGATGATGGGCATCGACAGCAGCTGGCTGCTGGTAGCCGCCGGGTTTGTTGGCGCGATTGTGATCGCCAGCGCCTACGGCTGGAGCATTGAGCGCGTGGCCTACCGGCCGGTGCGCAGCTCCAAGCGCCTGATTGCGCTTATCTCCGCCATCGGGATGTCGATTTTCCTGCAAAACTACGTCAGCCTGACCGAAGGCTCGCGCGACGTGGCGCTGCCAAGCCTGTTTAACGGCCAGTGGATCGTGGGGGCAACCGAGAACTTCTCTGCCTCTATTACCACCATGCAGCTGGTTATCTGGGTGGTGACCTTCCTGGCGATGTTGGCCCTGACCCTGTTTATCCGCTACTCCCGCATGGGCCGC
>DKMV01000379.1:461-19424 GCA_002469605.1 Leclercia sp. UBA7405 | reverse complement strand
GAGTCTCGTTTCCCGCTCCAGATTAAAGACATGCGCTTCTGCGGGTGTCAGTCGCAAGACAACAGTTTTAAGGCGCGTTAGCAAAGCGGTTATGTAGCGGATTGCAAATCCGTCTAGTCCGGTTCGACTCCGGAACGCGCCTCCACTTTCTTCCCGCGGCCGGATGGTGGAATCGGTAGACACAAGGGATTTAAAATCCCTCGGCGTTCGCGCTGTGTGGGTTCAAGTCCCACTCCGGCTACCATGGGAAACAAAGAATAATCAAAGCAATAAGCAGTGTCGTGAAACCACCTCCGGGTGGTTTTTTTGTTTTTGTCGATCACCCCCCGCCCAGATACGCCTTCCTCACCTCCTGGTTGTCCAGCAGCTCCTCGCCGCTGCCGCTAAGGCGGATTTGCCCGTTGGCCATCACGTAGCCGCGATCGGATAACGAGAGGGCATGATGGGCATTCTGCTCTACGAGGAAGATGGTCATGCCGTTGCGGGCCAGCTCGCGCAGCGTCTGGAAGATCTGCTTCACTACAATAGGCGCCAGGCCGAGGCTGGGCTCATCCAGCAGCAGCAACTTTGGCCGGCTCATCAGCGCGCGGGCAATCGCCAGCATCTGCTGTTCACCGCCGGACATGGTCATCGCCCGCTGTTTGCGGCGCTCTTTTAAGCGCGGGAAAAGGTCATACATGCTCTGGAGATCCTGGGCGGCATACTGATTGCCCACCGGGATGGTGCCCATCAGCAGATTCTCCTCAACGGTCATATCGGGAAATATCCGCCGCCCTTCCGGAGCCTGGGCGATCCCGTTTGAGGCCACGTAGTGGGTCGATTTATGGCTGATATCGCCGCCGCAGAAGAGGATCTGCCCGCTGCGAATGCGTGGCTGGCCGAAGATAGACATTAACAGCGTCGATTTTCCGGCGCCGTTAGCGCCAATCAGCGCCACGGTCTCACCTTCGTTCACCTCCAGCGAGACCTGTTTCAGCGCCTGGATCACGCCATAAAAAACATCCACTTCGCGAAATTCCAGCATCGGCAGGCTCACAGGCTTACCTCCTGTTCGTCGGTGCCCAGATAGGCGGCAATCACTTTCTCATCGTGCTGGATCTGCTCCGGTTTCCCCTGGGCGATCACATCACCGTGGTCGAGCACCACGATATGGTCCGAAATCTCCATCACCATCCCCATATCGTGCTCAATAAGCAGTACCGTGATTTCATGACGATCGCGCAGGTAGCGGATGATCTTACTCAGAGTGCGGGTTTCCACCGGGTTCAGCCCGGCGGCGGGCTCATCCAGGCAGATCAGCTCCGGCCCGGTACACATGGCGCGGGCGATCTCCAGACGCCGCTGCTGTCCGTAGGAGATCTCTCCGGCCAGCCGGTTGGCGCACTCCAGCAGATCCATCACCTCCAGCCAGTAAAAGGCGCGATCCAGCGCCTGGCTCTCTGCCCGGCGATAAGCCGGGGTGTTAAGCACGCCCGCCAGCAGATTTCGATTCACGCGCATGTGCTGCGCCACCAGCAGGTTCTCCACCACCGACATCTCCCGGAACAGGCGGATATTCTGGAAGGTGCGCGCCAGTCCGGCCCGGTTGACCAGGTGGGTGCCGCCAAACATCTTATAAAAGAGGCGTAGCCCCAGCTGCGCCGGATTGATCCAGTCGCCCGGCTGGAATTTTTGCCCGAGGATCTGAATAACGTTGGTGGATTTGCTGCGGGTATTGAGCAGAATGGTGCCGCCGGAGGCCTTATAAAAACCGGTCAGGCAGTTGAACACCGTGGTTTTACCGGCGCCGTTGGGGCCGATAAGGGCCGTCACCGAGCCGCGCTGCACCGCGAGATTCACGTCGTTCAGGGCTTTGATGCCGCCGAAGTGCATCATCAGATGCTCAACGGTTAAGATGTTTTCGTTCATGGCGCCACGCCCTTACGCACGGCAAAGCCGCTGCGGTTGATACGGATCAGGCCGCGCGGGCGCCAGATCATCATCACTACCATCAGCACCCCAAACAGCAGTACCCGGTATTCGGCAAAGCTGCGCAGCAGCTCGGGGGTTACGGTAAGCACAAAAGCGGCCAGCACCACGCCAAGGGTAGAGCCCATCCCGCCCAGCACCACGATGGCGAGGATCAGCGCCGATTCAAAAAAGGTGAACGAAGTCGGGTTAACGAAACCCTGGTAAGTGGCGAAAAAGACTCCGGCGATACCGGCGGTAGAGGCGCCGAGGGTAAAGGCTGATAACTTCACCAGCACGTGGTTCAGCCCCAGCGAGCGACAGGCGATCTCATCTTCGCGCAACGCCTCCCAGGCCCGGCCGATGGGCATCCGCGTCAGACGATGCTTGATATAAAGGACGACCATCACCACCAGCAGCAGAACCGCATAGATAAAAATAAACTTCAGGTTGGGGTTATAGGTGAGATGGAAAAACTCATGGAAAGGGACGCCGCCATCCTTTGCCCGCCGTCCAAACTCCAGGCCGAACAGGGTAGGGGGCGGGGCGGAGACGCCGTTCGGGCCGCCGGTAAAGGTGAGCCAGTTATTAAGCACCAGACGAATAATCTCCCCGAAGCCGAGCGTCACTATCGCCAGATAGTCGCCATGCATGCGCAACACCGGGAAGCCCAGCAGCGCGCCGGCCGCCGCCGCCATCAGGGCCGCCAGCGGCAGCATGGACCAGAATCCCAGCCCGAGGTACTGATACCCCAGCGCCAGTCCGTAAGCGCCAATGGCGTAAAACGCCACGTAGCCCAGGTCCAGCAGGCCAGCCAGCCCTACCACGATATTCAGCCCCAGCCCCAGCAGCACGTAGATAAGCCCCAGGATCGCCACCGTCAGCAGATACTTGGTGGCGACAAACGGAAAGAGGAGGGCGAGAGCCAGCATCAGCGGAATGATCCAGCGCAGGCGGCTTTTATACTCCACCGGACGCACATAGACCCCGGCGCTGTCCGCTTCGAAACGGGATAAGATGCGCCCGCCGACGCGGGTCATCAAAAAGGCGCTGAGGATAAAGCGGCCCAGCATCACGATGGCGATGATCCATGCCAGCCGCCGCCCTTCAAAGTTAAAGCTGTAGCCGTCCAGCACCACGCCGACAACGGGGCCAAAAATAATCAGGGCTACCAGACCGGCAAAAATGGCGTCCAGCAGGCAGCGCTTCAGGGAAAAGTGCTCATGGGTGGTTTGCGATGTCATCATTTACCTCTCACACCTTGGCCACAACCGGGCGGCCAAGCAGTCCCTGAGGACGGAAAATCAGGATCACCACCAGCAATCCAAACGAGAACACATCTTTATAATCCGAGTTCACCATGCCGGAGAACTGCGCTTCGGCAATGCCGAGGATCAGCCCGCCCAGCATGGCACCGGGCAGAGAGCCGATCCCCCCCAGCACCGCGGCGGTGAAGGCCTTAATGCCGATGATGAACCCGGCATAGAAATCAAAGGTGCCATAATTCATGGTGATCAATACCCCCGCCAGCCCGGGCATCGCCGCGCCGATCACAAACACCAGCGAGATAATGCGGTCGGTGTTGATGCCCAGTATCGACGCCATTCTGCGGTCCTGCTGCACCGCCCGACACATGCGCCCCAGCCGGGTACTGCTGATTATCCAGGTGAGCAACGCCATCCCCGCGAAGGAAGCCAGCAGAATAAAGACCTTGGTGTAGGTAATCTGGACAAAACCCTCGCCAATATGCAGACGTAACACCCCGTCGAGCATGGTCGGTACCCCCTGCTGGCGGGGCCCCTGAGCGATCTGTGCGTAGTTTTGCAGGATGAGCGACATCCCGATGGCCGAGATCAGCGGCGCCAGACGGGTCGAGTTACGTAGCGGTTTATAGGCGATCCGTTCGATGGTCCAGCCGTAGACCCCGGTTATGGCGATGGTAAAGATCAGGGTGCCGAGGATCAGTAAAGGGAATGACTCCAGGCCGAAGAAGGAGAGAAGCGCCAGGCCGATGGCGCACAGGTAGGCGGAGATCATATAGACCTCGCCGTGGGCGAAGTTAATCATGCCGATAATGCCGTAAACCATGGTGTAGCCGATGGCGATCAGACCGTAGACGGAGCCCAGGGTTAAGCCATTGATAAGTTGTTGCAAAAAGAATGTGCTCATCATTGCGCGCTCGGGTTATGGGCCGCGCTGCGGCGACCCTGTGGTTATATCGCGCCGGCAGAAGAGGCTGCCGGCGTTGAGCATGACGCCGTCCCGTTACTGCACTTCCTGATATTTGCCCTTGTCATCCCACTGATAGACCACGTAGTCCGAAACCTTCAGGTCACCTTTCTCATCCCATGCTTTTTTACCCATCACCGTCTCTACCGGGTTGGCCTTCAGCCAGGCGCTGGCTTTGGTGGAGTCGGTGCCGCCGGTCGCTTTAAACGCCGCCGCAATGGCCTGAATGGAGGCGTAGGCGTACAGGGTGTAGCCTTCAGGTTCAAATTTAGCGGTGCGGAATTTTTCGATAACCGCTTTGCCCTCCGGGATCAGGCGCGGATCTTTACCAAAGGTCATGTAAATGCCGTTGGTGTACTGTGCGCCACCGGCGGCGGTGACCATCTCTTCGTTGACGATGCAGTCGCCGGAGAAGAATTTGGCCTGCACCCCCTGCTCACGCATCTGGCGGACCAGCGGCCCGGCCTCCGGGTGGCAGCCGCCGAAGAAGACCACGTCCGGCTTCTGGGCGCCGATCTTGGTTACCAGCGCGTTAAAGTCTTTTTCCCCGCGCGACAGCCCCTCATACATCACATCCTGCACGCCGCGTTTCGCCAGCGCGGCTTTGGTGGCATCCGCCAGCCCCTGGCCGTAGGTGTCTTTATCGTGAATGATGACCACGCGCTTCGCTTTAAGCTTATCGATAATAAAATCGCTGGCGATCTGGCCCTGCTGGTCATCGCGGCCGCACATGCGGAACATATCGCTCATGCCGCGTTCGGTGATTTGCGGGTTGGTTGAGCCCGGGGTGATAGAGAGAATGCCGGCATCGGCATACACCTCCGAGGCCGGCATGGTGGAAGAGGAGCAGAAGTGGCCGACCACGGCTTTGACTTTATCCTGATCGACCAGCCGGTTGGCGACCGAGACCGCCTGCTTTGGCTCGCAAGCGTCGTCACCCTGCACCAGCTTGATCTTCTCGCCGTTAATGCCGCCCGCGGCGTTAATATCGTCGGCGGCCTGCGTGGCGCCATGCCAGTACTGATCGCCGTAGGTGGCGTTCGGCCCGGTAAATGGCCCCGCCACCCCGATCACAATATCTGCCCGGGCGGAAAATGCCGTCACCAGACAAGCTGCAAGCACAAGCGAAAGAGGAGTTCTGATTAATTTCAGCGACATTATTATTTACCTTATCTGAGCGGTTTTTGCACAACCGTGTGTAGCCGAACGCCTGCTGGCGCACCCAATACAAACACATTAATAAGACAAAATGCTCTGAACGACGGACCGACAACGCTCTGCTTACAACGGCGAGGTTTCCAGGACCTGGAAAAGATAAGCAAAATGGCTGCCAGATCGGAAATCCGGCTATGGACTCCGATAATTCTGAGTATAGAGCGCCGTTTTCTGCCCCCCGGCGCGATGAGATGAAATTACAGCGGGGATCACATCTCGTTAACATCGATGCCTGTAAGTGGTGCAAGGATCACTCTTTGGGGCCCGAATTCAGCCCGTGCGCTGTCGCGACCCTTCTGGGGCCTAATCTGTGGTAGGATCTGAGTATTATTGTCAGAATCAGGAGCAGCAAAATGTCCGAAGGCCCGTTAAATGCAAGTGAAATGGAGTGGCTGGAAGAGACGTTAATGACTTACGGTCACGACGACGACTCCATTATGGACATCTCTGAGCTCGACGGCATGCTCACCGCTGTCCTGTCCGGCCCGATGGTGGTAGAGCCCGACCGCTGGCTGGTGGCGGTATGGGGCGGCGAGAAAAATATTCCGCGCTGGAAGAACGAGCGTGAAATGAACCGCTTCATTAACCTCTGCTTCAAGCATATGAACGATATCGCTGAACGTCTGAGTGATTACCCGGACCAGTTCGAGCCGATGTTTGGCGTCAACGACGTTGAGGGGCAGGACTACACCGTGGTGGAAGAGTGGTGCTTCGGCTATATGCGCGGTGTGGGCTTAACCGACTGGTCGGCCCTGCCGGAAGAGTTAAAAGCGGATCTGGACGCCATTGCCCTGCACGGCTCTGAAGAACAGTTCCCGCGCCTGGATGAGATGACCGAAGCGGAGTACCACCAGAGCGTGGAGCAGATCCGCCCTGCGGCGCTGCGTCTGTATAACTACTGGTCTGCTAATCCGCAGCAGCCACAAACCCAGCAGCCGATCGTTAACGGCACTAAGGTCGGGCGCAACGATCCCTGCCCGTGCGGTAGCGGTAAGAAATTCAAAAGCTGCTGCTTACATTAATAAAAAAGGGCTCATAAGAGCCCTTTTTCTTATCCCACTTCCGGCAATATTCCGGCGGCGATACCTGCCTGCACCAGTATTACCCCAATCCCGCAGGCAAACACCAGGCACAGCGCCGTCTTTCCGCCCGGCACGCGATACGCGCCGCCGGGGTGCTGTTCACGGCTTTTCCATACCAGCATCGCAGGCAGCAGCAGCGCCAGCACCGCCAGCGCCACCCCCGCGTAGCCCAGCGCCATCACGAACCCGCGCGGGTAGAAGAGGGCGAAAGCCAGCGGCGGCAGGAAGGTGATCGCCCCGGTCTGCACGCGCCCGGCAACGGAGCGGCGGCGCTGGAACAGATCGGCAAGATAATCAAACAGCCCCAGGGCCACGCCCAGGAAGGAGGTCGCCAGCGCCAGGTCGGCAAACAGGTGCACCGCCAGCTCCACGTGGGGAGAGGCCACCACTTCACGCAGCGCCTGCAGGAAGCCGTTCAGCCCGGAGTGGCTGGCCATCAGCCCCATAAAGGTGGTGGAGTTGATGCTGCCAAGGGTCACAAGCTGCCAGAAGATATAGGCGATCAGCGGGATGGCGCTGCCGGTAATAAAGATCCAGCGCAGCTTGCGCACGTTGCCGTTCATATAGCTGACGATGCTCGGCACGCTGCCGTGAAAGCCAAAGGAGGTGAAAATGACCGGAATGGCGGAGAGGGCCAGCCCCTTTTCCAGCGGCAGGGTCAGCAGATTGACCTGGTGGATATGGGGTACCAGCAGCGCCAGCATCACGATCAGGAAGATAATTTTGGCCGAAAAGAGGAAGCGGTTAAACAGATCCACCAGCGCGGTGCCCACGCAGACCACGCCGCCACCAATGAGCGTAAAGAAGATAACCCCGGTTGAAGGGGCGATGTTAGCACCGAACCAGTCGTTGAGGCTCGACGCGATAAGCTCCCCCGCGCCGCTGATATAGGCCGCCGTCAGGGCATACATCAGAAACATCATGCTAAAGCCGGTGAGCCACTGGCCGTAGCGCCCGAGATAGCGCCCGGCCAGCGAGCCAAGCCCGGTATCGGCCGGTACATGCTGATAGACTTCCAGCAGCAGCAGGGCGGTATAGCACATCAGCGCCCACAGCCCGACCAGTAACAGCAGCGTGACGCCAAAACCTACCCCCGCAGCTGCCAGCGGCATCGCCAGCATCCCTGCGCCAATCGTCGTCCCTGCGACGATAAAAATACTTCCCAGCGTTCTGTTCTTCACTCTTTCCTCTACTGCCTTGCGATATCGCGACCAAATCTGCGGCGCAGAGTAAGGCAAAAGTTCCGCGTCGTCAAACCGGCGTTACAAGCAGTGTAACGAATAGATTACAGTGGTTTACCTTTAGGCCGTCGCCCCAACACTTTTGGTTTATCCACCTACTTCGTAAGGGCAATATTGCCGCGCCGGGATCGGGCGTAACCTAAACAATCTTCGCAAAATATCAAAAATAGTGAGGCGGTTATGCGCGGGATTAACCCATTCCAGGCGACCTGGAGCCGTTCCGGAAATTTACTGTGCCACGGCCACTGGCAAATCCTCTGGCAGGGAGAGCCCATTACCTTACCGGAGGCCCGGCAGGAAAAAGATATGGGTACCTATGCTATCTACTCCATTATCGATCCGGAGGACGAGACCTTTGCGCAGGGGCTGGAGGAGGATGAATGGATTATCGAGAACGTCGAATGGTTAACCGATCTCTTTTACGATCACGGCATCCCGCTCGAAACCGCCAGCTACCGGCAGTTTTACCAGGCCGTTAACCGACAGGACTGGCGCTGTACAAGCTGCGCGGGCTGTATGTAAAAGAGAGAACAGATTTATTTATGGTGCGGGGAAATAGTAACGGCGCCCGTGAAGGCGCCACGATATATTATTTTTGCGCGTCGAGAGTGGAGAGTTCTTTATCAATAAAGTACAGCCCTTCGCCCGATTTACCGGCCAGAGATAATTTATCGAGAACGGATTTAAAGAGTTTCTCTTCTTCGTGCTGCTCTGCCACATACCACTGCAGGAAATTAAAGGTCGGATAATCCTGGCTGGTCATTGCTGCATGCACCAGCTCGTTAATTTTCTGGGTGATCAACTGCTCATGCTCGTAGGTGGCGCGGAACAGCTCATCCAGCGAGCCATATTCGGCAAAGGGCGAGGCCACCGGATTGATGCGCGGCAGGCTGCCGGTATCGGTCAGGTAATCGAACAGACGCTGCATGTGCATCATCTCTTCCTGCGCGTGGCGGCGCATAAAGGCGGCGGCACCTTCAAAACTGTGATAGCTACACCAGGCGCTCATCTGCTGATACAGCAGGGAGGAGAAAAGCTCCAGATTCATTTGCTCATTCAGCTTGTCGATCATTTCATTTTTAAGCATGGTGTAGCTCCGTTTTATTATTAACAGGTCAACGCGAGCGTCACTATAATTTGTTATTTATGTATTTGCAAAAGTTAATATAAATAATGAAATGATAATAATACGAATGGGAATAACACGCATTGAGGATATTTAATCTATATTAATGAGAACTATTCTGTTTCGTGTTTAATAATGTTGCCAGCCGCACGCACTGGCAACGTAATTAATAATACGCGGACGTGGTAATGGCAGGCTGTGGGGCATAGCCCTGGCACTGATATTGAATGGTGACCTTTTTATTCAGGCACAGGGAACCGCCGATCAGGCTACAGGTTTTTACCGGCTGCCCGTAAGCCATCGCCGTGTTATACCCCATCGCCTGGCACTCCCGGGTGGCAACGCCGTTAGTAACGTAGCTGTCATAATGGGCATCCTGCAGCATAGCCTCGCCAAAGGTCATCCAGACCAGCCCCTGTGGGACATCGACCCGGCTCACTTCAGCCTGACGGGTGACGTTGCAACCTGCCAGCAGTAACAGCAGCCCGCTAACGCATACTCTTTTCATAGAACGCTCTGCATGAGTGAAATAAGCTATCCTACCTTTATGCCGCGCACCCAATGGACTGAATAGCCGGGGTTAATGCCCTCACTTCGCCGCGAGAGGGGTAAGGCTAACAACATTACCGACGCAGATCGGTAAGGCGCAGCGGTATTTACAACCCTGATAATCGCGCCGTAAACCCTTCCAGCCGCGAAATTGTGAGCCCATCTTAATTTTTTAAAACTATTTTTCACTTAATTTGAAAGTATGTTTGCTAAGTAGTAAGGTTGATCGGGTCAGCTATCCACAGCGGCACCGTCCGCCACGCATTCAGGAGATCAAGAATGAAAATTGCACTGATGATGGAAAACAGCCAGGCGAGCAAAAACGCCATCATCCTCAACGAACTTAACGCCGTTGCCGATGAGAAAGGCTTCCCGGTTTATAACGTCGGCATGAGCGACGAAAATGACCACCATCTGACCTATATTCATCTTGGCATCATGGCCAGCATCCTGCTCAACTCTAAAGCGGTTGATTTTGTGGTAACCGGCTGCGGCACCGGCCAGGGCGCGCTGATGTCCCTGAACATTCATCCGGGCGTTAACTGCGGCTACTGCATCGATCCGGCAGATGCCTTCCTGTTTGCCCAGATCAACAACGGCAATGCGCTGGCGCTGCCGTTCGCGAAAGGCTTTGGCTGGGGCGCGGAGCTGAACGTGCGCTTCATCTTTGAAAAAGCGTTCACCGGCCGTAAAGGTGAAGGCTACCCGCCAGAGCGTAAAGAGCCGCAGGTGCGTAACGCCGGGATCCTCAACCAGGTGAAAGCGGCAGTGGTAAAAGATAACTATCTCGACACCCTGCGCGCCATCGACCCCGAGCTGGTAAAAACCGCCGTCAGCGGCCAGCGCTTCCAGCAGTGCTTCTTTGAAAACTGCCAGGATAAAGAGATCGAAGCCTTTGTTCGCGGCATTACCGGCTAATTCGCCAGCACCGTTAAAAAGCCAGCCTGTGCTGGCTTTTTTTATGCCCGCTTGCTGGAAACCGCGCTTCCGGCCTCTCTGGTCAGCCGGAGGGTATCAAACATCCCCGTCAGACAGATAAGGGCAATCACCACAAAGGCCAGCCGGAAGCTAATCCCGGGCAGGGCGCCCATTCCCAGGGCGCCGCTTAAAAGCTCCCCGATGCGGATACCGATAGCCCCCAGGGTGATCCCCAGCCCTACCGCCAGCTGGGTAGCGGTAGAGAACAGGGTATTGGCATAGCTCATCTGCGGCGAGGGCACATCCGCAAAGGCGAGGGTGCTGATAGCGGTAAACTGAATCGAGCGAAAAACGCCGCCAAGATAGAGGATCAGCATAATCAGCCATACCGGCGTGTGCGGCGTTAAAAAGGCGCAGGCCAGCAGGGCCAGCACGTTGAGCGTGCCGTTGATCAGCAGCAGTTTTTTAAACCCCAGCCCGCGGATCAGCGGCGTGGTGGCGGGCTTGATGGTCAGGTTGCCGACAAATACCGCCAGCACCAGCAGGCCCGAGTGAAACGCATCCATGCCGAATCCCACCTGAAACAGCAGAGGCAGCAGGAAAGGCACGGCGCTGATGGAGGCCCGGAACAGAGAGCCGCCGTACATTGTCACCCTAAAGGTAGGCACCTGCATCGCGTCGAGGCGGATCATCGGCCACTGCGCACGTGAAAAGTGGCGTAGCGCCCAGACCAGGGTAACGACACCCGTCGCCAGCAGGGCGACGATCGCCAGCGGGTTTATCTCCTGCGCCCCCATCGACTCCATGGCGTAGACCAGGCTTACCATCGCAATGGCGGTGGCGATGAAACCGGGGGCGTCAAAGGGGCGGCGCGTCTCTTCGCGGATATCGGGAATAATGCGCAGGGCCAGCGCGATGGCAATCAGCCCCAGCGGCACGTTAATAAAGAAGATCCAGCGCCAGTTGGCATAGCTGGTGATAAACCCGCCCAGCGGCGGGCCGATTATGGGGGCCACCAGCGCCGGCCAGGTCAGGGTGGCAATGGCGGTTATCAGCTGATGTTTGGGGGTGGTGCGCAGCACCGCCAGCCGGCCAACGGGCACCATCAGCGCGCCGCCCATCCCCTGCAATACGCGCATGGCGACAAACTGCTCGAGGCTGGTGGCCAGGCCGCAGAGCACCGAGGCGAGGGTGAAGATCGCCAGCGCGAGGGCAAAGACCTTGCGCGCGCCGAAGCGGTCGGCGATCCAGCCGCTGGCCGGGATAAGCACTGCAAGGGTGATCAGATAGGCGCTGATGCCGATGTTGAGGTCGACTGCCTGCACGCCAAAGCTCTTCGCCATATCCGGCAGCGCGGTGGCGATCACCGTGCCGTCGAGAAACTCCATAAAGAAGGCGCCGGCAACCAACAGCGCGGCGGGAGAGAGCCCCCCAGACGCTTTACCGGTGATATTTTCTGCCATTTTTCCTCTGCCATTAAAAATTAATTTTAAAATTACCGGGAATTTTTAAAGCTCAATTGGCTGTTTTTGTTAACTTAATTTTTACGATCGCCGAATTTTGTACATTTGCACGAGTGATGAGCATCACAAAACGATTGATTTTTGTGATGCCGGTCATATTATAAGCGCGTCAACAAAAACACCTGCATAAAACAAAACCGGAGCAAACCGATGAAACTGCGCGCAATCCTGAAGAGCATGTGGGAAACCTACTGCAAAACCTTCAAAGACGTCCCGCCTGGCGCGATGTTCTGATAAAAAAACCTGCTTCGGCAGGTTTTTTTATGGCCGTAAAACAGTAAGGTCTCCGGACGGGAGTTTTGCTACTATGGCCGCCTTTCAATAAGGAGAAACCTATGTCTCAAAACCTGAGTGCCGATCAGGAGCTGGTCTCTGATGTGGTTGCCTGCCAGCTGGTCATCAAACAAATTCTGGACGTTATTGATGTGATAGCGCCGGTTGAAGTGCGTGAAAAGATGACCACCCAGCTGAAAAACATCGATTTCACCAGCCATCCTGCCGCGGCTGACCCGGTAACCCTGCGTGCCATTCAAAAAGCCATTGCGCTCATTGAACTCAAGTTCACCCCGCAGAGCGAATCACACTAAAATAAACCGATGTTTTGAATTTAGAAATGGTTTTGTGAAGATTTCGCGAAAGGGCGGCTGACTGCCGCCCGGCGTGAAGATCAAAACAGCGTCTGCACCAGAAGATAGCTCGCCGCACAGGCGCAGCTTACCCCAATCAGCCCCGGCACGATAAAACTGTGGTTGATGATGAATTTGCCAATCCGCGTAGTGCCCGAACGGTCAAAACCAATGCAGGCCAGATCGCTTGGGTAGGTGGGCAGGACAAAATAACCGTACGAGGCCGGGAAAAAGGCGATCAGCATCTTCGGCTCTATGCCCAGCATCAGCCCCATGGGGGCGACGGCGGTAAGCGCCGCGGCCTGGCTGTTCACCAGCTTTGACACCAGGAACAGCACGATGGCATAGGTCCAGGGATGACTTTTGACCACCCCTTCCAGCGCCATTTTCAGCTCTTCCAGATGCGCCTGAAAAAAGGTATCGCTCATCCAGGCCACGCCAAAGACCGAGAAGATCGCCACCATGCCGGCCTTAAATACCGCCCCGCCCGAGATGGCCGCCGGGTTAACTTTACAGGCCATCAGCATCACCGCGCCGGCGATCAGCATCATCATCTGGATCACCAGATTCATGGAGAGCGGCATCAATTTGCCTTTCACCTCAAAGGCCGGGCGCAGATCCGGCAGGGCGCCCAGCAGTACCACTAGGGCGATGCCGGCGAAAAAGATGCCGGTGGACCAGTAAGCCTCTTTCGGAAAACGTTGATTCAGTAAGGTCTCGGTGCTGCCGTAGATAAACTGGCGCTGCTCCGGGTCCTCAAGCTTTTTTTGAAAGGCTTCATCATCTGCCAGATCCTTCCCGCGCTTCAGACTCCAGATCGCGGCAACCATTACGCCACACAGGGAGGCGGGTACCGAGACGGCCAGAATTTGCAGGATACCAAACCCCTGGCCGATACCGTGGCGGGCAGCAAGAATAGAGACCAGCGACACCACCGCCACCGAGACCGGCGAGGCGGTGATCGCCATCTGCGAGGCCACGGAGGCCACCGCCATAGGGCGCTCCGGACGGATCCCTTTTTTCAGCGCTATATCCGCAATAATGGGAAACATGGTGTAGACCACATGGCCAGTGCCGCACAAAAAGGTGAGCATCCAGGTGGTGAAGGGGGCCAGCAGGGTAATGTGCTGCGGATGCCGGCGTAACAGACGCTCGGCAAACTGCATCATCACGTTCAGCCCACCGGCGGTCTGCAGGGTGGCCGCGCAGCCGATAACCGCCAGGATGGTGAGCATCACATCCACCGGCGGTTTGCCGGGCTGTAAGCCAAATACAAAGCAGAGTATAAACAGCCCAATCCCGCTTATCAGGCCAAGCCCCATCCCACCGAACCGGGTGCCAACCAGCAGGCAGAGAATAATGACAACAAATTCCAGGGTAACCATGCACGTCCTCATTAATGTTTGCAAAATATTCAGCAAATCATTACAGGTTGTGTGGTTATTGGGTGCGATCCAGATCGGGTTTGTTAAAATTTCGCCAAAACAAGGGGTTAGTAACGAACTGGTAACATAAAAAACCCGGCGCGTGCCGGGTTAGACTTACTGCGAGGATTAATGCGACTGGCAGCTCACCAGATTCAGCAGATGGCGGTCGGTCTGTTCCAGTCCCAGACCGGCACGGCGGGCAAAACGCACCTCATCCAGCACGGTCTTAAGCAGTACGCCGTCCTGCTGCTGCTCTTTTTCAATTTCCTGCAGGAAGGTGAGGGTGGTGGTATCTTTCATGACTTTTGCCGCCTGGGTTAATTCGCCCAGGGTATGGCAGCGTTGCTCATACTCTTCCAGGGTACGCTGAAGCAGCGACTCCAGCGTGGAATAATCTTCGTCAGATACATCAATTGCCTCAAGAACCGGCATGGCGCCTGACTGCTTCATGTAATCAAACACGCGCATCATCAGCGTGACGTTGCTCTGCGCCTGGGATCGCAGAAAGGTCGCCGTACCATTCAGGCTGTTATCTGAACACCATTCACTCAGATGCAGATACAAATTTGATGCGTAATACTCAAGATTCATCTGGGTGTTGAGTTTTTGCATCATACCGGAGACAGCCATAATAATTTCCTTTTATTTGGGTTCATAACCTGGAGACTCCACTTGCAGGGAGCTATCTGTAAAATATAGATGCTTTTTCCAGTTTGTCTTTGGCAACGTATTCAATTAATAGAACAAACATAAATAATAATAGCAAGGCGCGATCTATAAGATTTTTCTTATGAATATATCCTTATTATTCATTACGGCTGGAATATACGAATACAGGCCACGGTTTTTTCGAATGAAACAAAGTAACTGCATGTTATTTATGGTGTTGTGTGAAAATTAAACTGCACGGGATAGTAATCCTGTTTCGGTTACTGACTCAGCAGGCAAAAATGATCTCAACCGTTAAAACTAAGAATAGGCGATTATTAGCTATTTCCATCACCGGCAAGCTTAACTATTTCGCACGTTCAATAAAGAATGATCTGTGTTCGAATTTTAATCAGCTTTACGTTCTGTGATCCGACAGAAAGTTTATCGTCAGGCAAAGTGTGAAAATGAAACATTGTTTATCTTTCCTGAGGAAATTGACCATGGCAAAAGTTGCCGTTCTGCTGGCTCCGGGTTTTGAAGAGGCGGAAGCCATTATCACCATTGATATCCTGCGCCGGATGAACATTGAGGTTGAAACCCTGGCCTGCGCCGATACGCGCGCGGTGGTGAGCTATCACGATATTCCCATGGTGGCCGACAGCACCCTGAATGAAAGGCGCGACGTGCTGTTCGACGCGATAGTTTTACCCGGCGGGCCCCAGGGGAGCGTCAACCTGGCCGCCAGCGCTGGGGTGGTGCGTTTTGTCGCCGCCCATGACGAGGCCGGGAAGTACATCTGCCCGATCTGCTCGGCGGCGGCGCGCGTGCTGGGCGGCAATGGCCTGCTGAAGGGGCGCCGCTATGTCTGCTCCGGCGACCTCTGGCAGGAGGTGCAGGATGGGGAATACGTGGATGCCCCGGTGGTGGAGGATGGCAACCTGCTCAGCGGTAAAGGTTTAGGCCATGCCTTCGATTTCGCATTGACCCTGGCCGCGCGCTTACTGAAAGACGAGGCGCCGGTACGGGAGCACGCCGATCACATCTATTACGCCTGGTAATTTTCCTGTCGGGCGCGACGGCGCCCGACCCACAGGGATATCCTGGCTGAACTTATGGAATATCCTGCTCACCCCCTTTCGATTTGTCTGACAATACGTCCTGCCGATATGTCATTTTCCGCTGAATTTATGTACGCAGTTACTGTAATTCTGCGGTGTGATGGCGCTCTCTTATGGATGATTAATTTCCCGCTAAAACTATCTTAAGCAAACGGCCTTTTTCGTGTTTTGCGCTAATGCCTTGTTTTACGTCCGATAAAATTAAATCGAAATAATTTTCCCTACAGAAAAGAACGCTAAAGCTGGAGTTTACCATGCACAAATTTACTAAAGCGCTGGCGGCCATTGGTCTGGCTGCCGTTATGTCACAATCCGCTATGGCGGAGAACCTGAAGCTCGGTTTTCTGGTAAAACAGCCGGAAGAGCCCTGGTTCCAGACAGAGTGGAAATTTGCTGATAAAGCCGGGAAAGATCTCGGGTTTGAAGTCATTAAAATTGCCGTTCCCGATGGCGAAAAAACTCTGAACGCCATCGATAGCCTGGCCGCCAGCGGCGCCAAAGGCTTTGTTATCTGTACGCCGGATCCGAAGCTGGGCTCGGCCATTATGGCGAAGGCGCGCGGTTACGACATGAAGGTGATCGCGGTGGATGACCAGTTCGTTAACGCCAAAGGCAAGCCAATGGACACCGTTCCGCTGGTGATGATGGCCGCCACCAAAATTGGCGAGCGTCAGGGCCAGGAGCTCTATAAAGAGATGCAAAAACGCGGCTGGGATGTGAAAGAGACCGGCGTGATGGCGATCACCGCCGACGAGCTGGATACGGCCCGCCGCCGCACCACCGGCTCCATGGACGCCCTGAAAGCCGCCGGCTTCCCCGAAAAACAGATCTATAAAGTACCCACCAAATCCAACGATATCCCGGGGGCCTTTGATGCCGCAAACTCCATGCTGGTTCAGCACCCGGAAGTGAAACACTGGCTGGTGCTCGGCATGAACGACAACACCGTGCTGGGCGGCGTGCGCGCCACCGAAGGGCAGGGCTTTAAGGCGGCTGACGTCATCGGCATCGGCATCAACGGCGTGGACGCGGTGAGCGAGCTCTCCAAAGCCCAGGCGACCGGCTTCTACGGTTCCCTGCTGCCAAGCCCGGACGTGCACGGCTATAAATCCAGCGAAATGCTCTACAACTGGGTGACCAAAGGTACCGAGCCGGCGAAGTTCACCGAAGTGACCGACGTTGTGCTGATCACCCGGGATAACTTTAAGGCCGAGCTGGAGAAAAAAGGACTGGGCGGTAAATAAGTAACCTGTGATTGCGCCCTCCGCCGTCGCAGAGGGCCAGACGTTCACTACTCATTCCTGGAGACGTTATGCAACAGTCTGTTCCCTGGCTCTCGTTTCGCGGCATCGGCAAAACCTTTCCGGGCGTAAACGCCCTGACCGACATCAGCTTTGACTGCTATGCCGGCCAGGTGCATGCCCTGATGGGGGAGAACGGCGCCGGAAAATCGACGCTGCTGAAGATCCTCAGCGGCAACTACGCCCCGACCACCGGCACCCTGGCTCTGAAAGGTGAGGAGGTGACCTTCGCCGATACCACCGCCGCGCTGAACGCCGGCGTGGCCATTATCTATCAGGAGCTGCACCTGGTGCCGGAGATGACCGTCGCGGAAAACATCTATCTTGGCCAGCTGCCGCACAAAGGCGGCTTTGTTAATCGTTCACTCCTTAACTACGAAGCGGGTCTACAGCTGAAACATCTGGGGCTGGATATCGACCCGCAGACGCCGCTCAAGTATCTCTCCCTCGGCCAGTGGCAGATGGTGGAGATCGCCAAGGCGCTGGCGCGCAATGCCAAAGTGATCGCCTTCGACGAACCTACCAGCTCGCTCTCCGCGCGTGAAATCGACAATCTGTTTCGCGTTATCCGCGAGCTGCGCAAAGAGGGGCGCGTCATTTTATATGTCTCCCACCGTATGGAGGAGATCTTCGCCCTCAGCGATGCCATCACCGTCTTTAAAGATGGCCGCTACGTGCGCACCTTTTCCGATATGCAGCAGGTCAACCACGACCAACTGGTACAGGCGATGGTGGGACGCGATCTGGGGGACATCTATAAATGGGAGCCGCGCCAGTACGGCGGCGAGCTGCTGCGCCTGGAGCAGGTTAAAGCACCCGGCGTGCGTCACCCGATCAGCCTGACCGTGCGCAGCGGCGAAATCGTCGGCCTCTTTGGTCTGGTGGGAGCAGGGCGCAGTGAATTAATGAAAGGGCTGTTTGGCGGCACGCGTATTACCGGCGGGCAGGTCTTTATCGACGGCCAGCCGGTGGACATTCAGAAACCGGCCCACGCCATCCGCGCGGGGATGATGCTCTGCCCGGAAGACCGGAAAGCCGAGGGGATTATCCCGGTTCACTCGGTGCGGGATAACATTAATATCTCCGCCCGGCGTAAAACCATCCGCGCCGGCTGCCTGATCAACGATACCTGGGAGGTGAGCAATGCCGATCACCATATCCGCTCGCTGAATATCAAAACCCCGGGGGCCGAACAGCTGATTATGAACCTCTCCGGCGGCAACCAGCAGAAAGCCATTCTGGGACGCTGGCTGTCGGAAGAGATGAAGGTGATTTTGCTCGACGAGCCGACACGCGGCATCGACGTGGGCGCCAGGCATGAGATCTACAACGTTATCTATGCGCTGGCAAAGCGCGGGGTGGCGGTGCTCTTTGCCTCCAGCGATCTGCCGGAAGTCCTGGGGGTCGCCGACCGTATCCTGGTGATGCGCGAGGGCGAAATCGCCGGGGAATTACTTCATGAACAGGCGAATGAACAGCAGGCGCTAAGCCTTGCCATGCCTAAAGTCAGCCAGGCCGTCGCCTGATTAAGGAGAATATGATGTCCTCTGTCACTACTTCCGGAGCGCCGAAATCGGCCTTCAGCTTCGGGCGCATCTGGGATCAATACGGCATGCTGGTGGTCTTCGCCGTGCTGTTCATTGGCTGCGCCATCTTCGTACCCAACTTCGCCACCTTTATCAACATGAAGGGGCTGGGGCTGGCGATCTCCATGTCCGGCATGGTCGCCTGCGGTATGCTGTTCTGCCTCGCCTCAGGTGATTTCGACCTGTCGGTCGCCTCCGTTATCGCCTGCGCGGGGGTCACTACCGCGGTGGTCATCAATATGACCGAGAGCCTGTGGATTGGCGTCTTTGCCGGGCTGATGCTGGGGGTGCTCAGCGGGCTGGTCAACGGCTTCGTCATTGCGCGGCTCAAGATCAACGCCCTGATCACCACCCTGGCCACCATGCAGATTGTGCGTGGCCTGGCCTATATCATCTCCGACGGTAAAGCGGTGGGTATTGAAGA
>DKMV01000379.1:0-249 GCA_002469605.1 Leclercia sp. UBA7405 | reverse complement strand
TAAAGCGGTGGGTATTGAAGACGAGCGCTTCTTTACCCTCGGCTATGCCAACTGGCTCGGCCTGCCGGCGCCTATCTGGCTGACCGTAGGCTGCCTGATTATCTTCGGCTTTTTGCTTAACCGTACCACCTTCGGGCGTAACACCCTGGCGATCGGCGGTAATGAAGAGGCCGCGCGTCTGGCCGGGGTTCCGGTGGTGCGCACCAAGATTATTATCTTTGTGCTCTCGGGACTGGTGTCGGCGGCGGC
>DKMV01000377.1 GCA_002469605.1 Leclercia sp. UBA7405 | reverse complement strand
GCAGCCGCTGTGGCCCAGCAGGCTGTTCTCGCGATCGCGGCGGCTGTGCCACTGCGGGCCCATCAGCAGCAGCGAACAGTCGGTGGTCCCGCCGCCGATATCGACAACCAGCACCCGTTTCTCTTCGCTCAGCGTCGCCTCAAAATCCAGCCCGGCGGCAACCGGCTCGTACTGGAACACCACATCCTGGAACCCGGCGCGGTGGGCGGCGCGTTCCAGAATACCCTGCGCCTGCTGGTTGGCCTCATCGCCCCCCAGTCCCTGGAAGTTGATCGGGCGGCCAATCACCGCCTGGTTAATGTTCTGCGTTACCTGCGACTGGGCCTGCTGGCGAATGTGCAGCATCATGGCGCAGACCAGATCTTCAAAGAGCGCGACCTGCTGCGGCTTCAGCCCGCTGGCCCCGAGGAAGGATTTCGGCGATTTAACAAAGTAGACCTCTTCCGGATCCTCAATGTACTGGCCGAGGGAGGCCAGCCCGAACTGCACGCTGGCTGGGGTGACGTCGATATCCTCTTCGCGGTTAAAACTCACCGCGCGGCGCAGCAGCGCCTGGGTTTCCGTGCCCGTGGCCGGTACCTGATGGTGACGATAGAGCCACTCGCTCACCGCTTCGCGGGTAGGCGCACAGATCATCGAAGGCAGCAGCGTGCTGTTATTTTCCATTTTCAGCAGCTGCGGCTGCCCGTTCTGCATCACCGCCACCGAACAGTTGGCGGTACCATAGTCAAAGCCGATAAACACGTGTGCAATCCCCATGCCATTGAGAAGGGGCGAGACTTTAGCGAAATGTCCGCCCGGCGACAACAGGAATATGAAAGCAAGGCAAAAACCGGGGGCTGTGGTTATGCTGTGAAGAGACAACCCAAGGAGCCGCAATGTTTACCCTGACCTGGCAACCCCCTTACGACTGGCAGTGGATGTTTGAATTTCTTGGCGCCCGTGCGGTGGCTGGCATCGAGACCGTAACCCCCGAATGGTACGAACGCAGCTTTGCCTGCGACGGCCACGCGGGGCTTATCCGGGTTACCCCTCACCCTGAGAGCTGCACCCTGGAGGTTGCACTCAGCGATGGCCTGCTGCCCGTCGCGGATACCTGTCTGGCGCGTATTACCCGGCTGCTGGATCTGCAGTGCGATCCGCAGGAGATTGCCGCGGTGCTGGGGAGTCTCGATGCCGCCCGGCCTGGCCTGCGCCTGCCGGGGTCGATGGATGCGTATGAGCAGGGAGTGCGCGCTATTCTCGGCCAGCTGGTGAGCGTGGCGATGGCGGCGAAGCTGACGGCGAAAGTAGTGGCCCTGTGCGGTGAACCCCTGACCGGGGCGCCGGGCTATTATCTCTTCCCCACGCCCGCGGCGCTGGCGGCGGCAGATCCCGTGGCGCTGAAAGGGCTGGGGATGCCGCAAAAGCGCGGCGAAGCGCTGATCCATCTGGCGCAGTCGGTGGTGGACGGGAATTTTCCATTACAGGCACCGGCGGACATCGAAGCGGCCGTGAAAGCGCTGCAAACGCGGCCGGGCATTGGCCGCTGGACGGCAAACTACCTGGCCCTGCGCGGCTGGCAGGCGAAGGATGTGTTTTTGCCGGATGATTATGCGATTAAGCAGCGCTTCGCCGGGATGACGCCCGCCGCCATTCGCCGCTATGCCACGCGCTGGCAGCCCTGGCGCTCGTACGCGCTGCTGCACATCTGGTATACCCCGGGCTGGTCGCCGTCAGTTGATGGCGAACCAGGTAGTATTGAGCAGTAGCTCCAGCGGGCGCGATTCGTCGATGGTATCGCCATAGATATAATCAATGCCAATACCCGAGAGGGTATCCATTAATACCGGCTGGTTGCTCGGCCCGGCAATGGTTTTGATCCCCAGCCGGCGGGCGTGGCCCTGAATAATGGTGACCATCATTTCGTCCATCAGGTTGCCATGCACGTTAGCCACCAGCTCCGGGTCGAGCAGCAGGTAGTCGGCCATCTGGTCATTCAGATGGTTGAACAGCTCCATCTCGCGCCCGACGTGGCTCAGGATGATACGGCAGCCCGCCCGGCGCAGCTTATCCAACCCGACGAGGGTATTTGGCTGGCTCAGCACATCCACATGCACAACCAGATGCAGCAGGCGCGGCTGCAAAGGCGAGCGCGCCAGCGTCTCCAGTAGCTCATCTACCAGGGTGATGCTTGTCAGTCCCGCCAGCGAGAGCGGCAGCGCCACGCCGGTGCCTTTGTTGGCCAGCGGCGTGGCGAAATTAGTGAAGAACTCCTGCATCACCCGCCTATCCAGGGCATGCAGCAGCTCCGGTTCCGCCAGGCCGGCGCGGAACGCCTGTTCGTCGAGCACCTCGCCTTCGCTGGTCCACAGGCGCAGGGAGAGCATCCAGAAGATGCTGCTTTCCGGAATGCGCGGCGAGGCGACGCTGCGGGCCATCATCACCAGGTTATTATCCTTAATCATGTGCCACTGCTCGTCGAGAGACATCAGGCTGCGTGCGCTGTGAATACGCTCCTGCTGGGGTTCATACACCGTTACTACGCCACGGCCGCTGTTTTTGGAGGCATAGCAGGCGATATCGGCCTGCGACATCACCTCCGCCGCCTGATGATTACTGGCATCTATCAGGGTGATCCCGGCGCTGGCGCCGATGCGGTGCAGGCGCCCCTCCCACATAAAGTGGTATTCATTGATGGAGTTAATAATGCGCCCCGCAATATAGCGCGCGCTTTCGGTATTGCAGTCCGGCAGCAGCAGGCCAAACTCATCGCCGCCGAGGCGCGCCAGCACGTCGGTAGAGCGCAGCATGCTCAGCATCAGCGAAGAGAGTTCGCGGAGCAGGGCGTCGCCCGCCGCGTGGCCGGCAGTATCGTTCACCGCCTTAAAGCGATCGAGATCGATAAACACCAGCGCATGGCGCTGGCGCGTCTCCTGCACCAGATGGAGCAGGCGCTTAAGATGTGCTTCGAAGCTGACGCGGTTCGCCAGATGGGTGAGGGCGTCGTGCGAGGCGTTATAGCTCAGCTCGCGCAGCATTTTGCGCGACTCGGTTACATCCTGGATCACCAGCACCGAGCCGATGTTCTGCCCGTCGAGGGTGCTGAGCGGGGTAATGCTGTAGTGAATATCGTAGCTGCCGCCACTGCGGCTGTGCAGCACCACATCGTGCTCCATATCCGTGCGGGACATATCGCCGCTGTGAATGTTTTCCAGCAGCGGGCCGCTATTGCCGAAGGTGATATGCAGCACGGAAAGCACCGGCTGGCCTATTGCCTCTTCCTGGGTCCAGCCGCTCATCTTCTCGGCAACCGGGTTCATAAAGGTGACGTTCATATCCACATCGGTACAGAGTACCGCTTCGCCGATGGAGTCGAGGGTGATATGCAGACGCTCTTTTTCCTGGAACAGGGCCTCGTTAAGCTGTTTCACCTCGGTCATGTCCATATTGACCCCGAGCAGGCGCTCGATTTCGCCCTGTTTATTCAGGACCCGGTTGGCCAGGGTGCGAATATGGCGTACCCCCTCTTTAACGCGGATGCGAAACTCAAGCTTGAACGGGACGCGCGCCGCCAGCGACTCCCGCACCACCTGCTCGGCATGGGCGCGATCTTCCGGCAGCATACACTCCTGCCACAGCTGCCAGGTGGGTTTGGTATGCGCCGGGATCTCATAGAGTTCAAACATGCGCTTATCCCAGCTGATGACGTTGGGCTCAATATCCCACTCCCAGATGCCGATCCCGCCCGCTTCGTTGGCGAGGGTGATCCGTTCCATCAGGCGCTTATTGACCCACTCGGTATGTTTCAGGTCATTGATATCTTCGATCTGGGCGATGAAATAGAGCGGCGTCCCGTCCGCATGGCGCACCAGCGACACCGCCAGCAGCGCCCAAACCACTTCGCCATTGCGGGTGTAGTAACGCTTCTCCATGGAGTAGCTGTTGATCTCCCCGCGCACCAGCTGCTCCATCTGGTCTAAATCGTTATGCAGATCTTCCGGCCAGGTGACCTGCTGGAAATTAAGGGACTGCAGCTCCGGCTGGGTGTAGCCGAGGAACTGGCACAGCGCCTTGTTGGCCTGCAGCCACTTACCGTCGGTGCCCACCAGCGCCATGCCGATGGCAGAGTACTCCATGGCGTTACGAAAACGCTCTTCGCTCTCGGTGATGTGCTTGCGCTCGGCGCGAAACGCGTACATCACCATGGTCATCACGTTGGCGGGCAGCAGCATCATCAGGAAGGGCAGCCAGGGGGCGTTAACCATGGCCGGGGCGGTCATTGGCAGCGACGGCGTGGGGCTGGTGGCAATCATCAGCGATACCATCATTACCGTGATCAGGAAGACCAGAAATGCCTCCATGCGCGGCAGGCGTACCGCGCTCCACATCAGCAGCACGATGATGGCGGTGAAGGGCCAGGGCAGAAAACGGATCGCCACCCAGCTCAGCGCCAGGGTGACGGCCAGGGTAATCAGAGTTTCGAAGAGTAACTGCGGATTGCGGTGGCGCAGCAGGTAGTGGGGTTTAAACAGCAGCCCCAGCGGCACCAGCGCCAGCGCGCCGATAGTTTCTGACAGAACCCACATCAGGAAGCGGCGTACGGGCTCGTCGCTCGGCACGACAAAGTGGACCAGCACCCCGCCAAGCAGGGGGGGGATCAGGGCGCTGCCGATAGCCAGCCGGATCCAGTCCCCCAGGTTTTGCAGCGGGTTATACCAGGGCAGCAGTTTGCGCAGCAGCAGTGCGCCGACGCAGGCTTCAAGGGTATTGATTAGCCCGTACCACAGATTGATGGCGTCCCAGGAGAAGAGCAGCCAGGAGGCACAAACGTTACCCAGGGTACAGGCGAGGGCGATCCCAGGCCACATCTTGCCGGCGTGGCGGTAAAAGGCCACCGTCATAATGGCGGTAGGGAACCATAAAGGCGCAAGAACAGTACCGAAACGCATCAGTTCTAGAGAGAACAGCGTAAAGACAAAGGTAACCAGACCAAGACTGGCAAGCCGTAGTAAAGGTTGGGGGGTGGTCACCAAAACGCGCTGGTATTGTTTCTTCATTACCGCTTTATCCAGGGACATCGTGCCGCCGGGAAACGGGTCCGGGCGCGTGGAATTTTGAATTTGGATTATGCTAGTACAAACAATTTACAATTCATATGGCGACTGCTCATAAAATGACATCATAGAGTTAATAAATACTTATCCTGGATAAATTTCGTCGACGCTGCTGAAAAAGTGAGCGGATTAATTTAGGTAAAGGATTAACGGCCGTTTCGACCCGTCTCGCATAAGCTGTGCATTCGACTGGTATCGGGCCCATGAAATCCCTATAATTGCCGCGTTTGACGCTAAGGCGTCGTCCTTCCTTACATTCCAGGTTACTCAGGTCGCTAAATTTATGACTGATAAGTCTCATCAGTGCGTCATTATAGGCATCGCCGGCGCATCGGCTTCAGGTAAAAGTCTTATTGCCAGTACGCTTTACCGTGAATTACGTGAACAGGTTGGTGATGAGCACATCGGTGTCATTCCGGAAGACAGCTATTACAAGGATCAAAGTCATCTGTCGATGGAAGAGCGTGTTAAGACCAACTATGACCACCCAAGCGCGATGGACCACAGCTTGTTGTTCCAGCATCTGCAGTCGCTCAAAAGCGGCACCGCTATTGAACTGCCAGTCTATAGCTATGTAGAACATACCCGCACCCAGGAGACCATCCGCATCGAGCCGAAAAAGGTGATCATCCTTGAGGGCATCCTGCTGCTGACCGACGCGCGGCTGCGCGAATCGATGAACTTCTCAATCTTTGTCGATACCCCGCTGGATATCTGCCTGATGCGCCGTATCAAGCGCGATGTTAACGAACGCGGCCGCTCAATGGATTCAGTGATGGCGCAGTATCAGAAAACCGTACGTCCGATGTTCCTGCAGTTTATTGAACCTTCCAAACAATACGCCGATATTATCGTGCCGCGCGGGGGTAAAAACCGCATTGCTATCGATATTCTGAAAGCGAAAATCAGCCAGTTTTTTGAATAAAACGCGCGGATTGTGTACCGTTCAGAGATAACCTGGTTCGCCCCCGCAGGATTTGCGCCCGGGGGCGCGATGCACGAAAGGAGAGAGTGCCATGCGCCTGTGTGATAAAGATATTGAAGCCTGGCTCGATGAAGGCCGCCTGTCTATTACCCCCCGTCCGCCGGTTGAGCGCATTAACGGCGTCACCGTCGATGTGCGTCTGGGTAACAAATTCCGTACCTTCAGCGGACATACCGCCCCCTTTATCGACCTGAGCGGGCCGAAAGATGAGGTGAGCGCTGCCCTTGACCGGGTGATGAGCGATGAGATCGTCCTCGCTGACGGCGAGGCTTTTTATCTGCATCCCGGTGAGCTGGCGCTGGCCGTGACCTATGAATCCGTGACGCTGCCTGCGGATCTGGTGGGCTGGCTCGACGGCCGCTCCTCGCTGGCCCGTCTGGGGCTGATGGTGCACGTGACCGCGCACCGTATCGATCCGGGCTGGTCTGGTCGCATCGTGCTGGAGTTTTTCAATGCCGGTAAACTGCCGCTGGCGCTGCGTCCGGGCATGATGATCGGCGCCCTGAGCTTTGAGCCGCTCACCGGCCCGGCGGCGCGTCCGTACAATCGCCGTCAGGATGCGAAATATCGCGATCAGCAGGGTGTGGTCGCCAGTCGTATTGACAAAGACTGAGCTTAGGCCAGTCCACCGAGGAAGCCATGAGAAGAGTTCTTACAACGCTGATGATTTTGCTGGTGGTGTTGGTTGCTGGCCTGTCTGCGTTGGTTCTGCTGGTTAACCCCAACGACTTTCGCGCGTATATGGTGCGCCAGGTTGAAGCGCGCAGCGGCTATGCCCTGAAGCTCGACGGGCCGCTGCGCTGGCACGTCTGGCCGCAGCTCAGCATCCTTTCCGGACGCATGTCGTTAACCGCGCCGGGCGCGCCGCAGCCGCTGATTGTTGCCGACAATATGCGTCTCGACGTCGCCCTGATGCCGCTGCTCTCTCACCAGCTGCAGGTTGAGCAGGTGATGCTCAAAGGCGCGGTTATCCAGCTGACCCCGCAAACCGAGGCGGTACGTAACGCCGACGCGCCGGTCGCCCCACGGGAAAATACCCTGCCGGATGCCGCCGAGGATAACGGCTGGTCGTTTGATATTGGCAAACTGAAGGTGGCCGATAGCGTGCTGGTGTTCCAGCACGAGGACGATGAGCAGGTGACGGTGCGTAATCTCAACCTGCAGATGGAGCAGGACGCGCACCATAAAGGCACGGTAGATTTCAGCGCCCGGGTTAACCGCAACCAGCGCGATATGACCCTCTCCTTTAATGCCCAGGTTAATGCCTCTGACTACCCCCACCGGCTGATCGCCGATATCCAGCAGCTCAACTGGCAGCTGACGGGGTCCGATCTCCCCACCCAGGGGGTGACCGGGCAGGGCAAACTGCAGGCCGTCTGGCGCGAAGAGCATAAACAGCTCGAGCTGAACCAGCTTGATTTAAAAGCCAACGACAGCACCATGAAAGGCCAGGCGAGCGTTATTCTTGCCGATTCGCCAAAGTGGATGATCGATTTGCAGTTCGACAGGCTTAACCTGGAGAACCTGCTGGCGGCGCAGGGGGCAGCGGCCCAGGGCGATGTCGCCCAGCAGGGGCAGCGCCAGCCGAAGCAGCCCCGGCCGGTGATCTCCTCAAACCTGAGTCAGCCGGACTACAACGGCCTGCGCGGTTTTGATGCGGATATTATGCTCAAAGCTAACAGCGTGCGCTGGCGGGGAATGGATTTCACCCAGGTAAGCAGCCAGATGACCAACAAAAATGGTCTGCTGACCATCGGCGAGCTTAGCGGTCAGATGGGGCAGGGGCGCCTGTCGCTGCCGGGCACGCTGGATGTGCGCAAAGGCGAAGCCCAGGCCGCATTCCAACCGCGTCTCGAGAATATTGAGATTGGCTCGCTGCTGAAAGCCTTTAACTACCCGATCCCGCTCACCGGCAGCCTGTCGCTGGCGGGGGATTTCGCTGGCAGCAAAATCGACGCCGAAGCCTTCCGCCGTAACTGGCAGGGGCAGGCCCGCGTCGAGATGCACAACACCCGCATGGAAGGGCTCAACTTCCAGCAGTTGGTGCAGCAGGCGGTGGAGCGCAGCAGCAACGTCAAGGTGAAAGATAACTATGACAACGCTACCCGTCTGGACAGCTTTGTCTCGGATCTCTCTCTGGAGGCGGGGCAGCTGACGCTCAACGCCATGCAGGGGCAGTCGGCGATGATCTCCCTTGAGGGTAACGGCGCGCTTGATCTGGTGAAAGAGACGGCGGATACCCACTTTAAGGTGCGGGTGCTGGAAGGCTGGGTCGGAGAGAGTGCGCTTATCGACTTCCTGAAGACAACGCCGATCCCGCTTAACGTATACGGCAAGTGGCAGGAGCTCAACTACAGCCTGCAGGTGGATCAGCTTCTGCGTAAACATCTGCAGGATGAAGCGAAACGACGGCTCAACGACTGGGCAGATCGCAATAAAGACTCTAAAAACGGCAAAGACGTGAAAAAGCTGCTGGAAAAAATGTAATAAAAAGCCGGGAAGGTGAGCGCCTTACCCGGCTTTTTTTATTACGCCTCTTTTATCACACTTCGTAATCCATCTCTTCGTCATCTCCCAGCGGGATCAGCTGGACTTTCTGCACCCGGTGATTCTCCACCTCCAGGGTTTTGAGCGCGTAATTACCTACCTGCACCTCTTCGCCAGGCACGGGAATGCGCTGCAGATTTTCCATCAGCAGACCGGCAATGGTGTGGTATTCGCGCTTCTCATCCAGCGGCAGGGGAACGTACTGCACCAAATCTTCCAGCGGCATATGGCCGTTGGCCGTCCAGCTGCCGTCGTCGTTTTTCTGGATATCGTGGCGAGCGTCGATCTCTTCCACCTCGTTCGGCAGGTTGCCGGCAATGGTCTCCATGACGTCGCTGAGCGTCACGACCCCTTCGACGGAGCCGAACTCATCCACCACAAAGGCAAAGTGGGTGCGCGCGTTACGGAACTGCTCAAGGGCCGAGAGCAGGGGGAGCCCTTCCGGGAAGACCAGCGGCTGGCGCACCAGGGCGCGCAGGTCGAGGGGCTCGCCGTGCAGCTGCTGGTTCAGCAGGTCGATAATATGGACTACGCCGAGCAGATCTTCTTCCTGGTCACCGCCGGTTACCACCAGCCGGGTATGCTGGTTTTTGTCCAGCAGGGCGCGGATCTGCGGTTCGGGCGCGTTCAGGTTGATATGTTCGATATCGTGACGCGACGTCATGATGCTGCTCACGGAGCGCTGATTGAGGTTGAGCACCCGCTCGATCATCCGCCGCTCCTGCGGGTTAAAGATCTGGCTGCTGTCGTGATCCGCCAGCAGTGAGGCCGACTGCGCGTCCAGCTCGGCATCCTCTTTCTTGCCGCTCAGCAGGCGCATCACCGTATCCGCCGTGCGCTGACGCAGCGTCTGGTTGGCCGAGAGAAAGCGACGGCGGTTAAAGATAGCCAGCTGGTTCAGCGCTTCAATAATCACCGAGAAGCCAATCGCCGCGTACAGATAGCCTTTTGGAATATGGAAGCCAAAGCCGTCTGCCACCAGGCTAAAGCCAATCATCAGCAGGAAGCTAAGGCATAAGATAACGATAGTCGGGTGGTTGTTCACGAAGCGGGTGAGGGCCTTGCTGGCCATTACCATCAGGCCGATGGCGATAATAACCGCCGCCATCATCACCGCCAGATGGTCTACCATCCCCACGGCGGTGATCACCGAGTCGAGGGAGAAGACCGCATCCAGCACCACAATTTGCGCCACCACCGGCCAGAACTTCGCCCCGCGCCGCTGGGTGGGGTTTTCGCTGTCTTTGCCTTCCAGCCGCTCGTTGAGTTCCATCGTGGCCTTAAACAGCAGGAAGAAACCACCGAAGAGCATGATCAGATCCCGGGCGCTGAAGCTCAGGCTGTAGATCGAAAAGAGCGGTTTGGTCAGCGTCACCAGCCAGGAGATAGAGGCCAGCAGCAGCAGGCGCATCACCATCGCCAGCAACAGTCCGGTGACGCGGGCGCGGTCGCGCTGAGCGGGGGGCAGTTTTTCGGCGAGAATGGCAATAAAGACCAGGTTATCGATACCGAGCACCAGTTCCAGCACCACCAGGGTGACCAGCCCGGCCCAGATTGACGGATCTGCAATCCATTCCATAGCGAGAATAATACCTTTAGTTATATGACAATTGTCACATTTCGATCATGGATAAAGGCCGGGAAAAATGCAATGCCGCAGGGAGATTTCTCCACAGAGCGTCGCAAATTTCATCAAAGTAATTCCTTATTAAATATGGGGTAAAAGTTATCTTGTCTGGAAATAACTTATTTTAGGAAATATCGCAGGTCAAAATATTATAATAATTTTTGTCAACATGAAGAAATTCCTAAAACCTTAAAACTTTGGCGTTAATATTAATCTTAAAAAGCTATAGCCCGGTAGTTGTTTCCTTGCCTGCTATTACGTTAGCTGCAACAATTCTTCCAGCATCAAATGTCAAAGCCTCTTGTTGCTATTTTTATGTCGGTTTAAAGACACCAGAAACTATATCCGGGTAAGAATTTTCCTGCCTGATATATTTTCGTGCTGAACCCGGTCAAAGAGAGTGTTTATCCATAACGTACTGTTTATACAGTGGATTGGTAACTGAAAGCCAAGGGCGGTAGCGTGCCCGAAGGCGTGTGAATCAGCCTCGATTATTCTGTCAATAGCCGCTGGATGAATAAACTTCTTTTAGGACTGATGCCAGTTATATTTCTCTTTTATTAACTGCATGCTAAAAGTTAATCGCCCCGCGCTTAATTAAATTGCACAGGATAATTACTCTGCCAAAGTGATAAATAATCAATGATGAAATCCAAAATGAAATTGATGCCATTATTGGTGTCCGTAACCTTGATGAGTGGTTGCACCGTCTTACCTGGCAGCAATATGTCGACCATGGGTAAGGATGTGATTAAGCAGCAGGATGCTGATTTCGACCTCGACCGCATGGTCAATGTTTATCCCCTGACCCCAAGACTGGTTGAGCAATTACGTCCCCGTCCGAATGTGGCCCAGCCGAACGTCTCGCTGGACCAGGAGATCTCCTCATATGAGTACCGCGTCGGGCCTGGTGACGTTATTAGCGTTACCGTCTGGGATCACCCCGAGCTGACCACCCCCGCCGGCCAGTACCGTAGCTCCAGCGACACCGGTAACTGGGTGCAGCCGGACGGCACCATGTTCTATCCCTATATAGGCAAAGTGCACGTGGTCGGTAAAACCCTGGCTGAAATTCGTAGTGATATTACCGGGCGCTTAGCGCAGTACATCGCCGATCCGCAGGTGGACGTTAATATCGCCGCGTTCCGTTCGCAAAAAGCTTATATCTCCGGCCAGGTGAATAAATCCGGCCAGCAGGCGATCACCAACGTGCCGCTGACCGTTCTGGATGCCATCAACGCCGCGGGCGGTCTGACCGACGACGCCGACTGGCGCAACGTAGTGCTGACGCACCAGGGCAAAGAGCAGCGCATTTCGCTGCAGGCGCTGATGCAGAACGGCGATCTGAGCCAGAACCGCCTGCTCTATCC
>DKMV01000002.1:7069-7610 GCA_002469605.1 Leclercia sp. UBA7405 | reverse complement strand
TTCCAGCAGCGGCAGATCGAATTCAATAACCGGGTCGCCAACTTTCACACGCTGGCCTTCTTCAGCGATGCGCTTGAAGCCTTCGCCTTTCAGTTCGACGGTGTCGATACCGAAGTGAACGAACAGCTCAATGCCGCTATCAGATTCGATAGAGAACGCGTGGTTAGTTTCGAAAATTTTGCCGATAGTCCCGTCAACCGGTGCCACCATTTTGTTACCGGTCGGTTTGATAGCGATGCCATCACCAACGATTTTCTCAGCAAAAACGACATCCGGCACGTCTTCGATGTTGACGATTTCACCAGACAGCGGAGCAACAATCTCAATAGTTCCGGTGTCGCTATTGCCTTTGTCACCGAACAGTTTACTAAATAACCCCATTAGCCTTCTCTCCTAAGCAGTAATTTGGGCCGCATCTCGTGGATTAGCAGATTGTTTTTTCTTCAATGAACTTGTTAACCAGCGTCATTAACTCGTCCGTTGTCGGTTGAGCAAGAGCCTGCTCTGCTAAAACCTTCGCATCTTCGAAGTTCGTGTTACG
>DKMV01000002.1:6516-6976 GCA_002469605.1 Leclercia sp. UBA7405 | reverse complement strand
ATCTTCGAAGTTCGTGTTACGGATAATCTTCTTAATGCGCGGAATGGAAATGGCGCTCATAGAGAATTCGTCCAGACCCATACCCAGCAACAGAAGTGTAGCACGTTCGTCGCCTGCAAGCTCACCACACATGCCAGTCCACTTACCTTCTGCATGAGAAGCATCAATAACTTGCTTGATAAGCGTCAGCACGGATGGCGACATCGGCTGGTAAAGATGTGAAATCATATCATTACCACGGTCAACTGCCAGGGTGTACTGGGTTAAATCGTTGGTACCAATACTAAAGAAGTCCACTTCTTTGGCTAAATGACGAGCAATAGTGGCCGCTGCTGGTGTTTCCACCATCACGCCAACTTCAATGGATTCGTCAAAGGCTTTACCTTCGTCACGCAGTTCCTGCTTGAAGATTTCGATCTCTTTTTTCAGTGCACGCACTTCTTCAACAGAGATGATCATC
>DKMV01000002.1:2354-6396 GCA_002469605.1 Leclercia sp. UBA7405 | reverse complement strand
TCTTCAACAGAGATGATCATCGGGAACATAATGCGCAGTTTACCGAAAGCGGAAGCACGCAGGATGGCGCGGACCTGATCGCGCAGGATCTCTTTACGATCCATCGCGATACGCACGGCACGCCAGCCGAGGAACGGGTTCTCTTCTTTCGGGAAGTTCATGTACGGCAGCTCTTTGTCGCCGCCGATGTCCATGGTACGCACGATTACCGCCTGCGAGCCACAGGCTTCAGCAACGGCTTTGTACGCGGCGAATTGCTCTTCTTCAGTTGGCAGCGCGTCGCGGTCCATGAACAGGAATTCTGTACGGTAGAGGCCCACGCCTTCCGCACCGTTGCGCTCAGCACCGTCGACGTCGCGTACGGTACCGATGTTGGCGCACACTTCTACCTGATGGCCATCCAGCGTAATCGCCGGCAGGTCTTTCAGTTTAGCGAGTTCAGCTTTTTCGGTCGCAACCTGTTCCTGCACGCTGCGCAGCTGCTCGATAACCTCGTTAGTCGGGTTGACGTAAACCTGGTTGTTTACGGCATCCAGAATCAGATAGTCGTCGTTTTTCACCTGGGAGGTGACGCTACCGGTGCCCACAATGGCTGGCAGTTCAAGAGAACGCGCCATAATAGAGGTGTGGGAGGTACGGCCACCTGCATCAGTGATGAAACCCAGCACCTTGTTCAGGTTCAGCTGTGCGGTTTCTGACGGGGTCAGGTCGGCTGCTACCAGGATAACTTCGTCCTGAATAGCGCTCAGGTCGATGATTGCCAGACCCAGGATGTTGCGCAGCAGGCGTTTACCGATGTCACGTACGTCGGCCGCACGCTCTTTCAGGTATTCATCGTCCAGCTCTTCGAGAGCTGTCGCCTGGCCTTCGATAACTTCATGCGCAGCCGCGTCGGCCGTCATGCCCTTATCTTTAATCAGGGCTATGATTTCCTGCTCCAGCTCCTCATCTTCGAGCAGCATAATGTGCCCTTCGAAGATGGCTTCTTTTTCTTCACCGAAAGTTTCACCAGCTTTCGTTTTGATCGCTTCCAGCTGCGCAGATGCTTTTGCACGACCGCTCAGAAAACGTTCAACTTCCTGATCAACCTTGTCGGCAGAAACTTTTTTCCGGTCAATGACGATCTCGTCTTCCTTCAGCAGCAGTGCTTTGCCGAAAGCGATACCCGGGGATGCTAAAATGCCTGAAATCATAACCCTACCTTACTTGTGACTGATATTTAAAAGAACCCGGATACTTACTCGAGCTCAGCCATCAGTTTTACCAGATGCTCAACTGCTTTCTGCTCGTCTTCACCTTCAGCGGAGATGGTGACAACGGTGCCCTGAGTCAGGCCCAGAGTTTGCAGTTTGAACAGGCTTTTTGCGCTCGCGCTTTTGCCGTTGGAAGTCACAGTGATCTCAGAAGTGAAGCCTTTTGCTTCTTTAACAAACTGAGCAGCAGGGCGGGTATGCAGACCGTTCGGAGCGGTAATGGTAACTTCTTGCTGGAACATTGTATTTCCCCAACTTATTGGTTTGGTGTTGTGGAACTAAAGTCTAGCCTGGTGGTTGGACTTTAGCCTGTATTGTTAGCACCGGCGTATGGGTACGTGGCAGCCGTTAGCGCCAGACGCATCCTGATGCTTGCATGTCGAGTTGCTGACGCTTCGTCACATTAAACAGTATGCCGTGAAAGCGAGACTTGAACCAAATCATAAAATCGATTCAGCAGCAAGAATTCCTGATGTGATTAATTTCGAGCATCAAAATAATTGCCAGCTTAAATACCAGAGCCAACGAAGTGAAGCAATGCCAGGAGGGGCAAAAGTTTGAAGCAGACCACAAAAAAGCACCCATCAGGGTGCTTTTTTACGCGTTATTAACAATCTGGCACTACTGTTGCAGCTCTTTCTCAGTGAAGAGATCGGCAAACAGGGCAGTACTTAAATAACGCTCACCCGAGGATGGCAGGATAACCACAATATTTTTATTGGTAAAGGTTTCATCTTCCAGCAACTTTAACGCAGCAGCTACGGCAGCGCCAGAGGAGATGCCGGCCAGGATTCCCTCTTCTTCCATCAGGCGGCGCGCGGTAGAGATTGCCTCGTCATTGGTGATAGCAACCACTTTATCAATAAGCTTCAGATCCAGGTTACCGGGGATAAAGCCGGCGCCGATGCCCTGAATTTTATGGGGGCCTGGCTTCAGCTCTTCACCCGCCAGCGCCTGGGCGATAACAGGAGAGTCGGTTGGCTCGACGGCCACGGTAATCAGCTCTTTTTTACCTTTGGTGCCTTTAATATAACGGCTCACACCGGTCAGGGTGCCGCCAGTGCCGACGCCGGAGATAAATACATCGACCTGACCGTCGGTATCTTCCCAGATTTCCGGGCCGGTGGTTTTTTCGTGGATTTCCGGGTTCGCCGGGTTGCTGAACTGCTGCAGCAGCAGATATTTCGCCGGATCGCTGGCGACAATCTCTTCAGCTTTCTGAATAGCGCCCTTCATACCTTTAGCGCCTTCGGTCAGGACCAGATTCGCCCCCAGCGCTTTGAGCAGCATGCGGCGTTCAATACTCATGGTTTCCGGCATGGTCAGCGTCAGCTTATAGCCACGCGCCGCGGCCACGTAGGCCAGGGCAATGCCGGTGTTGCCGCTGGTGGGTTCAACCAGTTCAACGCCCGCTTTCAGCACGCCGCGTTTTTCCGCATCCCAAATCATATTGGCACCGATACGGCATTTTACGCTGAAGCTCGGGTTACGTGACTCCACCTTCGCCAGAATGCGTCCATTACCGATACGGTTCAGTCGAACCAGGGGCGTATGACCGATAGTCAGCGAGTTATCTTCAAAAATCTTACTCATGGCCTGTCCTTAACTGTATGAAATTGGGATACCGACCCAGCATACCTGTTGGATAAGTCTGGGGAAGTAAGGAATTCGCATATCTATATGCTGCAACGAAATAATGGGGATCAGTATGGAATAAGGAGCGGCATAAGCCACTCCTTTTTTAGCTTATTTCCACAGGGCATGTTTGTTGCGGTAGCAATCCACCCACATTGCCGTGGCGCCGCAAACCGCCACCGGCATGATGAACAGGTTAAGGAAGGGGATCATGGTAAAGAGGCTGGTCAGGGCACCAAACTGCATATTGGCGCTCTTTTGCGTGCGCAGGGCTGTGCGCATCTCTTTAAAAGGCACTTTATGGTTGTCGAACGGGTAGTCGCAGTACTGAATAGCCAGCATCCATGCGCTAAACAGGAACCATAAAACCGGCGCCACCGTCTGGCCGATGCCGGGAATAAAATAGAGGATAAGCAGGAGAAGGGCGCGGGGCAGATACCACGCCAGCTTCTGCCACTCGCGTTTCATGATACGCGGCAGATCTTTCATAATGCCCAGCACCCCGGTATCCGGCGGCGTGGCGCCCGTCAGGCGGGCCTCGAGCTGTTCGGCCAGTAGCCCGTTAAAGGGGGCCGCAATCCAGTTGGCAAGGGTAGAGAAGAAGTAGCCAAACACCAGCAGTATCGAGATAACGGCGATGGGCCATAACAGATAGCTCAACCACTGCAGCCAGTCCGGCACATGGCTCATCAGCGACGGGATCCAGCTATCCAGCTGGTGGAACAGCCACCAGAAGGCGCCGCCCATCAGCAGGATGTTGATCAGCAGCGGCAGGATCACAAATCGCCGGATACCCGGCAGGGAGACCAGCTTCCAGCCCTGAGAAAAATACCAGACGCCGCTGCGGGGAGATGTTGAATTTGATGAAACCATAACCAGGTTGAGCTCCTTTTATCATACCCAGTGAAAATGCCTGCCTATATTAGCCAGTTGTACGCCCTTGACCAGTTCGGAAATGTTCGAAAAAACAGCAAAAAGCACGATTTCATTCATCTTTATGCTGTGAATGCTCTGCATGCACTTGCACTTGACGTAATCGGCAAATACTCTTAGTGAGTAAATGTTTGCCGTGGTGGCAAGGTGTTAGAACAACAGAGAATATAATGATGCAGGATTTGCGTCTGATATTAATCATTGTTGGCGCGATCGCCATA